>JAAXHB010000335.1 GCA_012271125.1 Actinomycetota bacterium
ACGACGACACTGACGACGACAACGACGACACGGAAGTAAACGACAATCATGGCTGAAGCCGCCCCCCTCGAAGTACAACTCGTCTCACCCGAGGCCGTGTCGTATTCCGGTACCGCCGAAATGGTTATAGCCCGCACTGTCGGCGGGGGAGACGTTGCCTTCATGGCCGGCCACGCTCCTTTTATTGGTGTGCTCGCCACCTGGTCAGTTGATGTTGTCCGCCCTGACGGTCAAAGAGACACTTTCGCCGTTCACCGTGGCTTCGTCGAGGTCTCCAATAATGAGGTCATGATCCTCTCCGACGTTTCCGAAGCTGCCGCCGACATCGACCTTCAACGCGCCTCCGCCGCCCAATCCCGAGCTCAAGAAGCCCTCGCTAAAAACCCCGACGACCTCGAAGCCGTCGCCGCTCTCGAACGCGCCACCCTCCGCCTCTCCATTTCCCAGACTTAACCCCACAGGGACAGTGCGCCCCAAAGCTGACGTGTAGGGGCGAGCTTGGCAAATTTATTTCGGGAACGTCGAGCCGTAGCGAGAGACTGGGTAGGCCAAACGGAAGAAACGGAACGCAGGCTCGAAGCGTGAAGCGGCGAGGTGACAGAAAAAATTTGCCAAGTGAGTCCCGTTAGCTTGTGCAACCCTGATAAAGGCCACGAACACAGCGCGGCCTAGCTAGCAGCGTTTTCGCTAAGCGACCTTTCGATTTCTAGTTGATGAAGGCTTTCAATAAAGCGCACTGTTCCCGACAAAGACCGCATCACTAGCGACTGCGTCTTGCAATAAGGCCCTTCATACTGCACCCCTTTTAGCAACTCCCCATCAGTAATACCGGTGGCTGCGAAAAAGCAGTTGTCGGTGCGTATGAGCGTGTCGTTGGTGTAGACCTCATCTAGGTCATAACCCGCGTCCACAGCTGCTTGTCGTTCAGCTTTGTTGCGCGGCCACAACCGCCCTTGCATGGCACCGCCCATACATTTGAGCGCCGCCGCAGTTATCACCCCTTCAGGTGTGCCGCCGATGCCAAACAAAATGTCCGCACCCGTGTTAGGCCACGCCGTTGAAATCGCACCAGCCACATCGCCGTCTGGGATTAGGCGAATCCTCGCCCCTGCTTCACGAATCTCGTTAATCAGCTCTTCGTGGCGATCCCGATCCAGCACTACCGCCGTCAGGTCTTGAATCGCCTCGCCTTTGGCTTCAGCAACAACTGCCAAGTTCTCTTCAGTTGATTTGGTGATGTCGATCAATTCCGCCGCCGCCGGCCCCGTCGCAATCTTTTCCATATACACGCACGGCCCCGGATCAAACATCGTGCCCCGCTCTGAAACCGCAATCACCGATAATGCGTTCCCCCGTCCCAGCGAAGTCAGCGTCGTGCCGTCAATCGGATCAACCGCCACATCGGTCATCGGCAGCTGCCCGTTGCCTACTCTTTCGCCGTTGTAAAGCATCGGTGCTTCATCTTTTTCGCCTTCGCCAATCACCACCAGCCCATCCATGGAGATGCCTTGCAGCACTTCGCGCATGGCATCCACCGCCGCCCCGTCAGCGCCGTCCTTGTCGCCACGTCCCATCCACCTCGACGCCGCTCTTGCCGCGGACTCAGTAATGCGCACCAACTCAAGGGCTATGTTGCGGTCTGGTTTGCTGTGATGCTCTACGTCAAGCTCATCCACAACCCCCGCCATCCCTTCAATCCTAACTTAGGGAGAGTTGGCCTTTATCGGCCTTGAATGTGCTCACGCAAGCGTTG
>JAAXHB010000336.1 GCA_012271125.1 Actinomycetota bacterium
GCCCGCCACTACTACTTCATCGGCAAAGACAACATCCCGTTCCATACCCTGTTTTGGCCAGCCCAACTACTCGCATACGGCGACCTACGCCTACCTGACGACGTGCCCGCCAACCAATACGTCACCTTCAGCGGGCTCAAAGCTTCAGCCAGCCAAGGCGTAGGCATCACCATCGCCCAAGGGCTCGACTGGTTCCAACCCGACTCGCTGCGCTACGCCTTAGCCGCCGCCCTGCCCGAACACGCCGACACCGAAGTCACCCTCGATGAGATCGTGCGCCGCATCAACGACGAACTTGTCGCAACCTGGGGCAACCTCGTCAACCGAGTCATCTCACTAGCCCAATCAGTCCTAGACGGGGTTATCCCCGAGATCGACCCTTCCGCTCGCACCGTCGAAGACACCGCCCTCCTAGACGCCGTCGACACCGCCCTCACAACAACCGCAGCACACCTAGAAGCCGTCGAGTTGCGCTCAGGCCTGCGTTCAGCCATGGAATCTGCCGCCCAAGTCAATGCCTACCTCAATGCAACTGAACCCTGGAAACTCAAAAAAACCGACCAAAATCGAGCCCAAGTGGTTTTAGTAACCGCTTTAGAAGCCATTTCTGGCACAAGAGTGGGGTTTGCGCCCTATTTACCCTTCTCAACTAAAACACTAGACCCCGTCTTCGGACCCATCGAAAATTGGACTAGACCCGAACTCCCAGCCGGCACCACCATCCCCAAAATCGACCCGCTATTCACCAAAGTCGACCCAGACGAACTAGCCGAACTCACACAACAGGCGGCACAGCCATGAGCTGGGCCGATCAGCACTGCCACCTACCCGCCGACCCCACCGAAGCCCAAGAACTCGCCGACGAAGCCCGCAACGCAGGCGTCGACACCCTCGTCAACATTGGCACAGACGTTGCCAACTCCGCCCAAGCTCTCAAAACCGCCCGCCACCTCAACGACCACACCCTCGCCACCAATAACAAACGCCACGTCTGGGCAACCGCCGGTGTCCACCCCCACGACGCGGCCGGCGGCATCGACAACCTCGAAGACCTCATCACCTCAGCCGGCTCAGAGCTAGTTGCCGTCGGCGAAACCGGCCTCGACTACCACTACGACCACTCACCCCGAGATGTCCAGCGCACCATGTTCGCCCGCCAAATCGACATCGCCCAACGCCACAACCTCGCCCTAGTCGTCCACACCCGCTCCGCCTGGGACGACACCTTCAACATGTTCGAACAAGAAGGCATGCCCGAACGCACCGTCATCCACTGCTTCACCGGCGGCCCCGACGAAGCCCAAGGCTGCCTCGAAATCGGTGCCCTGCTGTCGTTTTCGGGCATCATCACCTTCCCCAAAGCCCCCGAGGTGCGTGAGGCCGCCGCTCTGTGCCCGCTGAATCGCCTCATGGTCGAGACCGACAGCCCCTTCCTCGCCCCCGTCCCGCATCGTGGCAAGCCCAACCGCCCCGCCCACGTGCGCATAGTCGGCGAAGCAGTCGCCGAGGCCAAAAAGCTCGACCCCGACGAGGTTGAGGCAACCACCTGGGCGACAACGCGTAACTTCTACCGCATGGATATTGACGACATTGATGATGATGACGACAACAACGACACCGCCGCCACTGATGACGACAACGACGATGCCGGCTAGCCACAACCTGCCGACAACATGAAAATCCTCGTCATTGCAAGTGCCCTAGCGCTGGGACTGCCCGCCTGGGCTACGAGTCAAGAAACTGCGCCGCTCGACAGTTCAGTAATCGACCCTGAGGCATCAGTGGATGTCGCCTTTTTTTGGGAGCGTGCCGAGCAATGGGTTCAAGCCCGTGCCAGAGTGCGTGCCGAATCCATCTTGAAGGCCGAACAACTCGCCGCCGCCGCCCGTGAAGACGACACCTCTGACGACAACAATACTGACGACAACAATACTGACGACAACGACACTGCCGACGCCGATCCCGCCCCCACCACCACTGCCGCTCCAACCACAACTACTACAACGACAACTACCACCACAACGACCACGACAACCGCGCCCCCCGTAGATGATGGCGACGACAACAACGATGACGACAACAACGATGACGCCGACAACGGTGGGGGAGAGGACGACACCGATAACAACAATGATGACGACGATGCCGATGATGGCGATGACGACGACACTGGCGACACCAGCGATCCTGATGCTCCACAAATCCCCACTGGCACCACCGAATCTCAATGGCACAACCTGCGTTTTTGCGAATCAACCCACAACTACGCCGCCGTCTCACCAACCGGTCGCTACCGCGGTGCCTACCAGTTCTCCCGTCCAACCTGGAACTACGTAGCCGGACGCCATTACCCGCATCTAGTCGGTATCGACCCAGCCGAAGCCGAACCCCTTGATCAAGACCGAATGGCTTACAAGCTTTATGAAATGTCCGGCTGGGGTCCCTGGCCAGTCTGTGGCAAAAGGGTCGGCTAACCAGCCCGCACTAGAGGCATCTCTGACCCATACCCCTTCGCAGCTGCGAGACCTAATGTCTCGCCACAACATCCACCCACGCCGCTCCCTCGGTCAAAATTTCGTTGCCGAACCCGCCACCACAAGACGCATTGTTGAACTCAGCGGTGTCGCAGCCGGCGACCATGTGCTCGAAATCGGCGCCGGCCTCGGCTCTCTCACGTTGGCACTTGTCGAAACCGGTGCCAACGTCACCGCCATCGAAGCCGACCCCGCACTAGCCGACGCTCTAAAACCCCTCCTCGCCACACCCACCAAGTTGATCACCGCCGACGCCACCGTGTTGGACTACAACGTCGTGCTTGCCGATGCCGACAACTGGACACTCGTCGCCAACTTGCCTTACAACATCGCCACCCTGTTGATACTCGACTTGCTCAAAGGGGTCCCCAAGATCAACTCATTTGTTGTAATGGTGCAACTCGAAGTAGCCGAACGACTCTGCGCCAAACCCGGTACCAAAGCCCGCGGCATTCCTAGCGTGCTCGTTGAGCTTTACGGAACCGCCGAAATCCTGATGAAAGTCCCGCCCACGGTTTTCATCCCTCGCCCCAAAGTCGAATCCGCAGTCTTGCGCATCACCCCCCACCCCGCTCCCCCTACCTCTTCTCAGTCCACTTCTCCCACCCTCCCCAC
>JAAXHB010000337.1 GCA_012271125.1 Actinomycetota bacterium
CAACCCTGCCAGCCCAACTCACACCAGCCCGCCCCTACGGTTTATCGCACGCCTTTAGTGCAAAATCGGAGTGTGTGATTGCGCTCCGGCTACATCTATGGGTGGGTTGCGGCGATCGCACCTGCCATATTTGAGCGTTGGCGGAAGGTGGCATTGATGGCGAGGCGTTCGAGGTGTTGGGCAACTTGCTTTTCCCCTTGGGCAACGGGGTTGGCGGCGAGGAACTCTGAAACCTCTTCTGCGATGCGGTCAAGGGTGGTGATTCCGGCAAGCATTCGGGCGATGGAGTTGGTCGGGAAGGTGTCGTTGATGGTCGTCCAGTTGTCTTGGACGAAGTGCCACACGGATTTTGCAACCTCACTTTGAGGGCTAGCTAGTGCTCTTCGGAGGAAGTAGGGGCCATCTTGTGCCCTCACGGTGTTGTCTAGGGTTCCTTTGGCGATTTGGGTGACGAGTTCTGTTTGCTGGAAGTCGGCTAATGCCATGAGGTGGCGTTGTTCGGCTTGGGTGTCAGAAGCATTTTCGTAACGTTCACGAATGCGAGCAAACTCTGCCTCACCGCCATGTGATGCGTTCACGCTTAGAGCAGCAGCTGCCAAGTCTGCGTCGTCATGATCCATCAGCTCACCACTAGCGGTAATCAGCTCAGCATCTCCAGCAATAGAACCCCGTAGGTGCACCAGAAGTCCGCGCAATGACCCGATTAAATCGGATTCATCGTCTGTGGGTTCAAGTCCGACTCGAGAAAACGCTTGCTCAGACATTCCCAGCACCAGTTCCGTGAACTTCGCCGTGACTGCTTTGTCGTTACCGCTGGCAATGTCGGCAAAATGCGAAACCTGTCCAATCACTGTTCGCAAGGAACGCCACACGTTCAGATCGTCTTCATCTCTGAAACCATCGAAGACGACTTTCAGCAGCGATTCCACAGCAATGTCACCTGAAATCGTGAGTGCCCATAGGTCGTCAACAAAGGCACGCCGTTCATCAGCATTGGTAGACCATGCCGACGCCCCTTGTGCCGTAACCAGCTCCAGCACTTCAGGACTCGGATGATTCCTATAGAACCCAGTTGGCCCGCTGTTAGAAGTAATAACCGCTGCCGGCTCTGTCGTTACCCACCGCTTAGAAGAGTCAAGCAGCAGCCGAATCTCGCTCTCGCCATCCCCCCCGTCGCCGCTGTCGTTGTCGGCGTCGTTGTCAATCACACGCAACCGCACTGGCACAGTCCAAACCTGATCCGTCACCTTGCTGGCATCTAAGGAAAAGTGCTTCTGCGTTAGCTCCACACCATGATCACCAACCTGAGCTGCCACCACGGGATGGCCGCCCTGATAAATCCAGGTGTCCATCATCTGGCGCACCGGCTGCTGTGACACCTCCTCGATGGCGTCCCACAACTGCGCCGTGGTCGCATTCCCGTAGGCATGCCGGTGCAAATAGTGCCGCACCCCGTCACGAAAAACTTCCGCACCGAGGTACTGCTCAAGCATCCGCAGCACCGCCGCACCCTTCTCGTAGGTCAACACGTCAAACATGTCCTCAGCATCGTCGGGCGTGATTACCGGATACTCAATCGCCCGGGTCGACGCCAGCGAATCCACCTCATAGGCGTGAGCGCACACGTACCCAAACGTCGACCAAATGTTCCAATCCGGGCGAAACGCATCCGAGCACGACGTCTCCATAAACGTCGCAAACGCCTCATTGAGCCAAATCCCCTCCCACCATGCCATCGTCACCAGGTCGCCGAACCA
>JAAXHB010000338.1 GCA_012271125.1 Actinomycetota bacterium
CTCCCCGCCGACAACTCCGCCGGCACCTTCCGCCAGATCAACGCCACCATGGTCAACTACACCTTCCCGCAAGACCAAACCCTCCCGGCTGACTTCGCCGAGTTCCACTACCGCACTCTCACCACCCCCACACCGGTCACCACCAGAATCAACTTCACCTTCGTCGGCGACCTCACCGGCGAATCCGTAAACATCACCCGCTCCGGCCTCAACCCCGTCACCCAAATCATCGACATCGGCTCAAACGACATCTGCAACGCCACCTGCGAATACAAGGTCACATCATCGCCGTCTGATGGCACCGCCTCGCTCAACGGCGCCACCCTCACCTACAGCCTCAGCAACGGCGAGCCAGCGTCTACAAGGGTCACCATCGGCTATTCCACCACCAACGACAACGCCTCCTCGACGGTCACCATCAATATCGCACGCTCAGACATTCTCCAAGACGACAATGTCTTCGACCCTGACCTCGCCAACGACGACGACCCGATTGACCACACTTGGAGCCCCTTCGCCGACCACCGCAACGGTGCCGACGCCTGCGGTGCCGAATGCCAAAACCTCACCTACACAACTCTCACTCCCGATGTCGGCACCCTCACCTGGAATGCCAACACTCAAATGTTCACCTACACCCACCCATCAGGCGATGACGGCAACACTCCCCGCCCCACCTATACCAGTTTCACCTACACCACCACCGGCTCAGCTAGCAGCGCCACTGCCAGAATCGCTTTAAAGAACATCGATTTCCTAACCAACGACATCATCCGCATAACCCGCGATGCCGACGATATTAGACCCATCTCTGACTTCCTCGAAGTCGCCAACAACGACGACTGCAACTTCAAAACCCCTTGCGCCGGACTCCATATTGAAGACAACGACATCGATTTCTGCGATGATTTCAGAGTTAACGATATGGGAGTTGCCGATTGCAGCGCCTTAGCACGCCTCGCCGATGACAGGCAACCGTTCCCCAATGACATCCATATTCATATCAACTCCGGCGTTTCTGTCCCTAATGTTGATAACCGAGTCTTCTCATATGACACCGCAAAGTCCGCCGGTAAAGCCTGGGTCGCTGTCTTATTCAACGACGACGGAGACGACCTCGTCGACGACGCATGGAATCTCCCCCGAGTCGCCTCAGAATCTCTAAACGAAAACCTCGACGTCTTCGCTAACGACACCGCTTTCCTGACTCACGAACAGTTCCACCTGATCGACCTTGAAGTGGTCGACCAACCAACCGCCGGCACCGCCGAAGTGGTCACCATCACCCGCAGCGTCGACCACGACGATGATCCAGACACCCCAAATCAAGACCA
>JAAXHB010000339.1 GCA_012271125.1 Actinomycetota bacterium
GGCTCAGCCATGTTGAGCCTTTTCCATCGCACCTCCATCGCCCAAGACGTCACCTTGAATGACGGCGACAACAATGATGACGACGACAACGATGACGCCAACGACGACGCAGACGAGCACGCCGTCACTCTTGTTAGGGCACTTGCCAAACTGCAGTTAATGATGGACGACTCCAAACGTGGCTTAAACACCAGAGCCCGCTACAGCGAAATGGCATCGTCAGGCAGCAGCTTTGACGTCAGCACCGACGCGAACATCACCGTAAACCTCGGCGACGCATCCGATCTGATGCTCGATGAATTACGCCAAGCCGTTCGCAAGGGTCTGCAGCTAGAGCTCGAGTACTACAACTTTTCACGTGACGAAATCGCTAAACGCCAAGTGGACCCACATCGTGTCTTAAGCATCGAGGGTGCTTGGTATCTGCTGGTCTGGTGTCACCGAGCTCGCGGCTCACGCACTTTTCGAATTGATCGCATTCGCTCTGTCAAAACAACTGGAGAGCCGGTCACCACGGATGCCTCCAACGATCCAGTCAACCTTTATGAAGTAAATGCTGACGCTCGCATCGTGACAATGCAAATAACCCCAGAGCTCACTTGGGTATTAGACCATTACCCAGTCGTGGACAAACGTGACGCCAAAGGCGGTTATGAGATTGATTTGGCGATCTCTGCCGATCCCTGGATGGTGCGACTGCTGTTGGTTCTCGGCTCTGACGCCAAGCTCGTGAAAGCATCCTCAGAACTCAAGAAGTTGCGCAAGTCAACGGCTAGCGAAATCCTTTCCCGCTACGAGTCCTAATGTCCGATCCATCAATAACGTCATCACAGTCATCTGCTACACAAGCGCAGTCTTCCACTGACCCCTCCCCACCTGCCACCGAATCTCTTTCCGAAGACGCAGCACCTCCAGGCGCACCTTCTGCCCCCGTAAGGCCTTCCCCTAAACCACCTCGCACCCGTGCCCGGATAATCCGCGAATGGGGACTCGTGATAATCATCGCAATAGCCGTCTCGGTACTGATGCGCATCTTTGTGTTAGAGGCATACCGCATCCCCAGTGCTTCCATGGTGCCAACCCTCGAAGTCGGCAGTCGACTAATCGTCCTAAAGATCGGCTATGGCCCCGACGACATCGACCCCGGTCACATAGTCGTGTTTGAAAACCCCGATCCAATCACCAGCAACAGTGGTATCAACGTCTTGATCAAACGAGTCGTCGCTACCGGCGGAGACACTGTTCAAATACGCAATGGACGTCTCTATGTCAACGACATCCTCCAAACCGAAAATTATCTCCCCCAACAAGGCATGACGTTCTCGACCAGGCCGATTCGTGGCTGCGACAACGCTCCTGAGACGCATCTGTGCCAGGTTCCCGAAGGTTCAGTGTTTGTGCTCGGCGATAATCGAACATTAAGCCAAGACAGCCGTTATTACGGCCCCATTCCAGCTGACAGCGTCAAGGGACGAGCTGTCTTCTTCTACTGGCCTCTCGACCGCATCGGCAGGGTCTAAAACGTCGTTTTGCGGAACACGACGCGGATACGAACTGGCCTCTCGACCGCATCGGCAGGGTCTAAAACCAACCCTTCAACGAGAAAAGAATCGCTCTAGGCAGCGTTGATGGCTGCCATTAGGCGGTCAACATGGTCACTGTAGACGGCATCTACCCCCGTGTTTAAAACTTCGGCAATCTGATAATCCTGCTGAGCATCCCAAGCAAAAGCATGCACTCCAAAGCGGTGATACAAAGCCACTAGTCCTTTCGTCCACTGATCACGCCGCAAGTTCATCACGTTTATTCCTGCTTCGGCAAGGGTCGCAGCGTGTCGCTCATGATTTGAACCATGTCTTGCTGAGTGAACCAACTTCACAGAATCATGCGCGTCTCGCCATTCCTGTAGCTCATCTAACTTCTCGCTACACAACCACAAGCGCTCAATCGCATCAAAACTGCTAGCCACCTCAATGATGTGAGCAAATGCTGTCGGGTCTTTGACGTCAATGCTTAATGGGAGAATGCTTAACGGAAGGTTCGTGCCGCATTCTTGAAAATATTGCTCAAGCGTTGGAACTTCCGTCGGCAACTCACTGTGCTTAACACGTGAAATGTGTCGTCCCAGACCCCGCCACTTGGGAAGTCCCTTGAGGTAGGGGAGTGTTGGGTCATGAAGCAGCACAACCTGATTGTCAGCCGTCAGCCAGGCGTCGGTCTCGATGCCCGTAGCACCCATGGCGATGGCGTTGGCAAAGGCCGCCAATGTGTTTTCTGGTCTATATGCCATGCCACCGCGATGGGCAAACCCAATCGGCGGATCAATCAACCGTTCAACCACCTCTTATTATCTTTCCCTTTATTCTCTTTCCCGGCCCACGGATTCCATTCTTGCCCGTTGTTTGACAAGCAGCTCTTTTATCCATTTGTCAGACACCACTCCACGGTAGGGGCTAAAGGGCAATAGTTAGGCTGAGCTAAATGTTCAACCTCGGTCCCGGCGAAATGCTTGTGATTCTCCTCGTCGGGCTAATAGTTCTAGGCCCAACCAAGCTCCCCAAAGCACTCAAGCAAATCGGTGCCTTCATATCAGAAGTTCGCCGTATCAGTGCCGGCTTTCGCCATGACCTAGAAGAAGTTGTCGAAGCACCCGTTCGCGAGGTCAAATCAACCTTCAACGCCTCCCCAACATCCAACTCCACCCTGCCCAACACCTCGCCCCCTTCCAATTCATCTCCCCTTGACTCCAGCGCATCCTCCCAAGACACAACAGATGGCACCTAAACGACGCGACCCGACCGGTGGGCACATGACCCTGGTCGAGCATCTGAGCGAACTACGTCGACGCCTGATTTGGGTATTCCTGTCCCTAGCAGCCGGAGCAGTCGTGTGCTGGATTTTCTACCCGACAATCCTCGATTGGTTACTTCGTCCCTATTGTGAATCCGCACCGGTAGCCGACCGAATCGAATCGGGTCTTTTCGGCTCAGAGGGAGGCTGCAACCTTTTTGTGACCGACCCTCTGGAACCTTTCAGCGTGCGTCTCACCGTTGCCGGATACGGCGGCCTCGCCCTTGCCATGCCGATGGTGCTGTGG
>JAAXHB010000340.1 GCA_012271125.1 Actinomycetota bacterium
GCGAGGACGTCGATGTCGTGGGTGATTGCATCAGAGGCGTAGCGGTAGATGGTTGTTTCGTCGTCGGTGAGGATGTCGGTATTGACGATGTTGATGGTGACAGTTGCCAAAAGGTTGGAGGAATCGGCGTTGGTGACGGTGTAGCCGAAGGTGATCGTGTCGGGAGCGGTGACACCATCGGCGATAGACCAGGTGATCGTGCCGGCGAGCTGATCGATGCTGTAGGCGCCGACGCTGGGTTCGTTAGCTGAGGGGACAGTGATGTTGCGACAATACGAACGGCAGTTGTCGTTTGCGACGACAGTGACGGGGACGCTGATGGCGGCGAGACCCTCGCGGGCAGTGTTTGCTACATCGTTAACGAGGAGGTTGGTGCCACCATCGGAAGCGGTGATGCTGATGGAGACAGTGGCGGGGTCATCGGTGCCGTCGGCGTCATTGTCGGTGTAGCGAGTAGTCGTGTAAGTGAAGGGATCGGAGGTGACAACACCGATGTCTTTGTGGAGGCTGTAGCGAATCTTGCGCTTGTTGTTGTCATCAGCGTCTTCGAAGATTTCAGCGGTGCCATGAGTGGGGGCGGTGGCGATAGCAAGACCGGCGCAAGCGTTAGCGCATTCGTCATTGGCGAAGGCGTCAATTTCTCTGGTGTATGCGACACGGCCGGCGCGGGTAGCAGAATCGGAATCGTTGGTCAACTTGTCAGACGGGGTGATTGTGATTGTGACGGTGTGGACGGCACCGGAGTTTGAGCCGGTGGTGGTGTAGGTGAAGGAGTCGGAGGTGATGGCTTCTTCGGTGGAGTCCGGCAGGGTGTAGGTGATGGTCTTGTCGGTCTGATCGAAGGTGGCAGTAGCACCGGTGGCGCTCGGGGCGGTGACGATTTCGATACCGGCGCAGTTAGCTGAGGTGCCGCAGGCGACACCGGTGAGGGTGTCTAGATCAATGCTTCCGGTGACGGTTTGCCAGCCGTCACGATCAGCGATAGAGATGGAGCCGTTGGCGAGACGGTCGCCGTCTCGGAAGTCGATGGTGACTTCGACTGGGGCAGAAGCATTGGTAGTGGTGTATTTGAAAGTGACGTCTTCGTTTCCGGTGTGGGCACCGGAGTTGAGGGTGTAGCGGATGGTGTCGTCGTTGCCATCGGCGTCTGAGTCAACAAGAGAAAGGGTGCCTTCAGCGGCGGTGATGTTTTCATCGATAGAGAGGCCGGTGCAGCCCGCGGAGCAGGTGGCATCAGAAAGGACGTCAAAGTCGTAGCTGATGGCGTCGGATCCGTAGCGGTAGACGAGTTCGGTGCCACCGATCAAAACGTCGGCGTTGGTGATGGTGATGGTGACGGTGGCGTTGGGGGTGGCGGCGGCTGGGTCGTCGGTTGTGTATTGGAAGGTGACTTGATCCACTGAGGCTGCGTTTTCGGCGAGGGTCCAGGTGATGGTGCCGTTGAATTGATCGATGCTTGCGATAGTGCCAGCTGAGGGTGTGCCAACGAGGGCGATGTTGCGGCAGCCATCGGAGCAGGTGTCGTTGTTTACGACATCCACTATGACTTCTAGTGCCTCGAGGCCGGTGCGGGGTTTGGAGACAGTGTCGTTGGCGAGGGTGTCTTTGCGGTCGCCGT
>JAAXHB010000341.1 GCA_012271125.1 Actinomycetota bacterium
GAGATCAGATCGAATTCGAATTCGATCAACAGAGAGGCATCGGCGGGTAGCTCAAGCGGAGCGCGCTTTGTGCCCACCGTCAGAGTTGAGATGCTCTTCGTCGCGACGAATCGATCTCTAGAAAAAAACGGGGGAGGGGTTTCGATTCCAAGGTCGAGACTTTCGGTGATCTCGTCCGCAGCAGCTGCCGCGCCGGCGACGGCTTCGAGGTACTTCTTTGCAAGGCTCTCGGCGACGTCCGAGCGCGAGAGCCCTAGCAATTGATGCATGGCTTGCATTTTGGCGAGGGACGCTCCGCCCTCGCAGATGATTTGTTTCGCACAAGGTAGTCCCGACATCTATTCCTCCGGTTCGGCAAGGCGTTCGACTTTGATGATACGTAGCTCGTTGGTCTCTATGAGCTGCCAAAGCTTCGTCAGCTCCTGGTCGATCCTACCTCGTTCCCCGTCGCTCCGGTCATCAATTCGCTTCAATTCAACGTCAAGTCTCACCTCGAGAGCGAGCAAGCGCGCGCCGTCAGCTTTTGACGATAGAGCTTCCGAGTATTGACCCAGAATGAAGGCGACCGCCACGACGCCGGCGATGGTGGCGAGCAGCTGCAACGCCGACAAGATCAGCGACAGATAGAGGGCGAAGGCAGGGAACGGCTTCGCCTCAGCCCGTTCGATTTTCTCCAAAATGTTCACTCTCCAAGCGGTCGACGCGCTCTTTGACGTCCTCGAGCAGCTCGCGGAGATGGTCATCTGTTGCCTGACCGAGCTTCACCGCTGTCGAAATTTTCCAAAAGAATCCGAGCAGGGCGACTCCCTGAGCAAGAGAGAAGGTGACCAAGATTTGGACCAGCGGGTGAGAGAGTGACTCTGAGAACGTCATATTTCAGCTTCGCGTGGCCATAATTTCCCGGTAGGTCTTCCACCTGCCGTCGGTCTCATCGTTGCGCATGAGCGAAAAGAGGAGCCCCAGGCGTGATGATTTGACGCTCCATCTGAAGCCGTCGGCGCCGTCTGGTGATCTCGAGAATCTTACACCGCTCCAAGCTGGCAAAATCTGGTGCTTCATCTGCCACGCATCGCCCGCCAGGATTTGAGCTGCGATGCCTTCTTCCGCCGTCGCGTATCGATTATCTGAAGTTTCGCGCATTTGTCGGACCGCGACGAATACCGGAAGGCGCCAGGTGTTGACCTCGTCGAAGGGGCCGAAGCGTGTTCCGGAGGGGCCAATGCGGCGCGCCGGCGGGCGGTCGTCGCGATGTCGCCACAAATCGGCGATCAAACCATTGTTCCAGTCGACGCGGCCATCAGGGACACCGGAAGGGCCATAGGCGATTTCCCGAATTTGTAATGGCATCTCGCCATCCAGCATCTCGTCGAGGACATCCGCGAACGCCAGGTATTCGTCGAAGTGATCCGGTTCACCAGCGTCCGTAACTGGATCCGGCGGGAAAGGTGAATGGAGCGTCGAAAAAACAGTCTCGCCGTGCTCCATGATCTCGATGTGCTCGGCGTCAAATTCGATCAAGTCGCCGGAAATATGAAGATTTGGCACAGTCTGAAAAGTAGCGGTCACGTGAGCCATGGGAAATTCTCCTCTTGCGGGGCTCGAGAGGAACGCCCGTCGACCGAGAGCCCCGCGGCGAGCCCGATCGGCGGGCGGCCTGCTGAGGAGAAGGAACGGCGGCACAGGCCGCGATCAAAATAGCGATGATCAGGGAAAAAGTCAAAGGATTGAGGGAAAAGGGCGGCGGCGGGCTGCCATGGTTGAGCGAGTCGGGGTTGTCGGCATGGAGGAGCTTGATCCCCGGCCCGCCGCCGTTTGGGCATGGTACTACGTCACGAAGCGCGGGTCAAAAGCGTCAAAAGACACTGCGAATCGTGGTGCACTCAAGAACGTCGTCATAGGCGCTCCAGGATTGGGCGAGCGCGCCTCGCGCGTAATGCGGGTTGCTGGTCCAGCCGACCGGACCGCCCGCGTCGACGTACAGCGTGGCGAACGATTGCACAACCGGAGCGTCGAGCGGCAACCCTTCGCTTTCATCCGGCACATAGCCAAACACGTCGAGAAAGCGCTCGAGCGTATACGTCGGGATGCTGTGGCGCTCTGAGCAAAGCAGCGAGCGATAGCCGTTGATCTCGGCGATCGAAAACACCCCGCACCTTTCCGGAATATCCATCAGTCCTTCGTCGGGCTTCAAGCGCTTCACGCTGTATCCATGCTCGTCGCTCATCCACTCGAGCAGATCAGCGAAGCTTACGGGTTGCTGATCTTGCGGGGCCGCGAAAACCGTGAGCCAGTTACCGCCCGAATCTCGAAGAAACATCGGCACCATTCGAGAGCCGTTGTAAGAATGATGCAGGCTAGACGGCACCGAATATGCATATCTTTCGTGGCGTTGCTCGACCGGGCAAAGAGCCTGTGGGCCGACGCCTGGAGCTTGCTGGTGTGGCTCTTCGTCGATGCAGTGAGGGCCGCCGCCACCACCGCCCGTGGTGGACTGATCAACGTCGCATTCTGGCTTGTTGCGCCAGATCTGGGTGACCGAATTGTATTGGGTGACGGATGGACCGGGAGCGGTGGCGGTCGGCCCCCATCGCGCCCGGATTCGCAAGACGTAGGTGCCTACAATTTGCCCATCCTCATACGCCAGCCATTGCGCCGCTTGTGGATCGGCCGGATCTGCGCCAACAGGAGCGGCACCGAGGAGATCAATACATGCTGGCGCAAGGCTTGCGCAGCTGGTCACGCCATAACATTCGGCATTTTGAGCCATCAAGCCTGACGCGAATACGAACAGGATAAAACCGGTGAACACGGATCGAAGCATTCTGCGTTCCTCACATATTTTTCGGAGCGCAGCTCGAGCCCGCATTCTGGGCAGATATCCCCGTCCCACACCGGGGCAGGGCTCCACAGACGCGCGCTCTCGCCCGCTCCGAGGTTGTCGGTCACGACGTATCCGCATGGACACGTCGGCGAAAGGTAGATTTCAGTCGGCATAGTCGAGCGGCTCGTGGTCGACCTTTTGCGGGTCATGCCAATGACGTCGGACGAAATCAGCGACGGCCCAGAGGTCGCCAGCGATACGCACGATCTCATCGAAGTAAACGAACGCGAAATATCCCGCGCACAACAGCAGGGACCAAGGATAATCGATGCCCGCCATGAAGATCACGGCGATGGCATCGATTCGCCGGTTCGTGTGGTCAGGATTCGTCATCATCATCCCCCCACTCGCCACCAACAGGCAAAGCCGCTCTGACAAAACAATCCTTCGCTTCTAGCAATTTCCGAATTCCCGCGGCAGCCTCACCCGATCGCGGGCACTCTATCGCCAAATCCCACGCCAAACAATGGAAGCGCGCGCTAGTCGCCCTCACCGGTTCGGGAAGATGCTCAAAAGAGAAATAGCGGAGCGCTGGGTACCATTGTAACCGTTCATTCACAATTTCTGCCTGTTCTTTCATTGATCATTCTCCGAGTTGAGGACTTGCATGGGATTCGTCATCATCATCGTCTCCCCAAGGCCGACAAACTACGGCGTTTTCGCAAAGATCGGCAAGCGTGGTCGGCTCCAAAAGCCGTCCTTCGCGATACAGCGCTGGTGCCTCTTCCGCTTCAGGGTTCCAGCGCATCCCGGCGCCGCCCTGGGTGAACCAGCGAAACGCCGCCGCGTCGCGGTCGTCGCCATGCTCGAACAGGATCTTGCTGAACGCCTCAACTTCGCTCTCTTCAATCACGAGGTCGCCGGCGTTGACCCCGTTGACGAAAACGGTAATCGCAACGTGTCCGTATCGGCGCTCGACCTTGAGCTTGGAGATTGGCGGCCGGGGTAAAAGGTAAACGGTCGACACGCTCACGCCTCACGAATAATGCGCAGCTCCCTTACAAGGTCACCAAGCCTGCACGTTCTATGAGAGTGGTCACCGTAATTCGGCGGATAATCGTCTGATTCTCCAAAATGCAGCGAGTGATTCAATATCAGGATTTCCTCGATTCGATCGAGTCTCGCCTCGACCGAAGCGTCGACACCAAGATTTTTCAGATCATCGATGGCTTCTTCCAACGTCTGGCCCATAGGTTTCTCCAAATCTCATCGTGGCGATGATGTACAGAAGGGTTATTTTTTGCTCTGGTGGTAGGTGACTCGGATATCACCGGGCGACCTCACTTGCTTTACGGCCGCCCGGTGATCGCCGGGTCTTCAGTTCACCAGGGCGCTAGCCCAGACGAACGAATCCCCCGACTCGAAACCGTCGGTGAAGATTCTGCCCTCCTGGCATGGCTCCAGTCATTCAACGTACCAGTGTAGAGAATCGAGCCCGGCGACGTCCACGGCCCGCAGAATCGTTGCGCCAACAACATTTGGGATGATGTATGAGGTCGCACCGTTGATCGTGCCGCCGCCCGTCACGTTGATCGTGACGTCGTTCGCGCCTGTCGCGATATTCAAGAAGCGAATGAAGCCGCCTTGCGGAATCTTCGCGCCATCGTTCGCGCCGACCGACGGAATGGTGATCGTTGCAGCCGCCCCGGACCTATCAACCAGATATGTCCCACCGCTGGCGTCTGGTGTCAAGGTGCTCGTCGAGATCGGGTTCGCGGTAATGGCCTCTGGATTTTTGGACGATGGCGCGAGCGTCATGTACGCCCATTGTGAATTGGTCCATGCTCCGAGAGACGCAAGGCCGCCAGAGGTAACCGCTCTGAAGACAATTTGATTGCCAGGCAAGGTGGATACCAAGGGGCCAATCACGCTGTCGCCGAGACCTGAAGTCAACTGAGACCATGCCGAACCTGTCCATTCCACGACTTCGTTTTCAAGTGCGGACCAATCGCCGGTCGGCGCGTCTCCTACGAGGTATCGATCGGCAGTCGATGGCGATCCTGGCGGGGTTGAGAGAATGCCAAGCACGGCGAATTGTCGACCAAGAGCCCAATCACCCATAAGCGCGCTGATACCGGCCTCACTGTCGGTTGCGTGTCCTGTTCCTCCGTCGGCTTGTGCGACCACGGGCGAAAGCCCGCTGATCGCGGCGTAGATGAATGCCACCGTCCAAAGGGTGGCGGTTCCCGCGTTGCGTGTCCATTCGATATTCACTGTCATGACTCCTGTACTCGACTCCGCCGTGGAAACGAGCCCCCACCCGCGGCGTGTCGTATCGTTTTTGTCGACGAGGTAAACCGGCATTCCTAACTTGCCGATCCCCGAGGGGGTCGTGAGAGTTAATGTCACATTTCCGGTAGCCAGCGCGAACGACGAGACGGACTCGTTCACGAGCTTGCTTCCGGTCCGCTGTAGGTGCTCAACCAGCACATCAAAAAGAATCGTGCCGGCCGTCGCCTGCATGCCAGCATCGAGCGCCGCGCCAGCCGACGGGTCTTCCTGAACGATCAAATCCACGATGTTCGATGCTGTGGTCATCGGCTTTTTCCTTTCAATTTCCGTCTTTAGACTGCGGCGGCATATTGCGGAAGACGTCAAGAACGTCGGGCATCACGGTCGAAAACCATTTCGAGAGCTTCACCGCTTCGATGAGACCGAGGGCGTTCGGGTCTTCCTTGACGCACTGGAAAATGTCTCGGGCGAGTGGGTGGCCTTCCTCTAGAAGCGATTGATTGCCAAGCAAGATTGAGCGCTTCGCGTGCTCCAATGCGTCGAGGACCTCGAGTAACGTCACTTCTTTAGAATGGCTGTCGATCACAGCTTCCAAGGCTTGCTCGGCGGCAAACTGTTGTTGAATCCGGCTGTGCATTTTCAACTCCCCAGCCCATCTTCACTTCGTTCGATCGGACCGCGATAAAGCTTCATGATCGGGTCGGATAGATCGGCGAACCTGCTGAGCGTCGCTTCCGAGAGCAAATCTTTCGCGTCGGCTGGCGAGCACGTAAAGAACGAGTTGGCAAGGCCATCGTACACGACTGCGTGACCCTCGTCGGCTGCCGCGTGGGCCATAGCTCGAGCGCTGAGCGTGTTTTCGGCCCAAACCCTATACAGGGCTCCACGTGTGGAAAAACCGTGACTCGTCATGTTGGAAGAGGCGTATTCGGTCATGTTGAAATCTCCTGCTGGGGGTTGAGAAAAAAGCCTGCCGTCAAGACCCCCAAGGCCGGACGGCAGGAAACGGTGAACGCTGGAAGATTTCGATTCAACGTGTCACCCCTAAGGCATAGACAGGATACATCCGCTAGAGCGTCTCGACAAGCTCAAGCCCGGTCGCGGCGGTGAAACTGAGATTCTGGAGGCCGATAGAAGGGGCTCGTCGAAGAGTGCCGATGAAGGCTTGTTGGTAGAAGTATCGCCCGAGATCGGGCTGAGCCCACGCGAAAATCGGATCCACCCCGCCGAGCTGCCGTGTGATGAATTCGACCGATTCCCAAGCTTCGGCCGCCTTCAGGTACGGCATAGCGAGAGATAGCACTCGAACCGAATCAAGCGCGGTGCCCGTCAAGGTGCCCGTTCGATTTCTTACGGTCTCGTCGCGCAGCTCGCGCGTGAGCGCCCATCCGTACGTCATGTTGATGTTTGGTCGCCACATCTCGCCGAAAAACACGTTTCCGATTTGCAGCTCGTCAAGGGCTCCGTTGGATCCGCCGGCAAAGGGAAAGGTGAGGCGAATGCGGCGCGCGCCGTAGGCGGGGCTGGATAGCTTTCCGTAACTCGAAAGCCTGAAAGACGAGCGGAGATCCTCGACGAGCTGGAACGGGGGCCCGAGCGAAAGTCTCAAGTCGGCCAGTGTCTTGAATTCGTCGATCGATCCGGTGACCGCGCCCGAGACCGTGCCGGAGCTTCCAAGGCTCTTTCCGCCAGCATCAAAGACCTCGAAGGACCAGGTTTCATGCAAATCCGTATCCGCGAGATACACAAAGTCGACCGGCTCCCGCCGGTCGTCGTCGATCGAGATGTCGAGCCATAAGTCGGCCTTGACATTCACCCGCCACGGCAGATCACGGCCAAGACGCGAAAGGTGCTCAAGATCGAAGTTTCCAACGGTCGAGCCGTTGGTCGAATACGATTGCAGCGCCGCAGAGCGCAGAGGCGCGAAGAGTAGCTCGACATCGTTGAATCTTTGGCTCATTCGCTTCTCCGGTTCACGATCTGACGGTCGCCGTTCACGAAAAGGCGCCTTGCGTTCACGGAATCCCCCGTCGCGTTCATTCCGAAGACTCCTCGACGAGCACCGTGATGACGTTGTCGCCGTCTGCGGCAAACAGCCAGCAACGCCGCGGCATCACAAGATCATAACCGCTCCCGCGGTGCTGAATTCGGCCTTCCGAGAAGAACGGGATATCGGCCACGGGAAGCTCGACGCGAACCCGGTAATACTTCATGCCGGACGCCATGAGCACCGCTGCCAGAGCCGCCAGCCGCTCAGCATCGGGCCGGCTGTCGGCCAGGGCGGTCTCGATCGGCTCCAACGGTTCGGCGGTGCGATCACTCACGGGCTCCTCGGCCATTTTCGAGGGCTCGCGTAAAACGCGCGCCAGGTCACCAGGAAAATTAGAGGGAGCGGATTCACTCACAGGCGACCATATTTTCGCAAAGGCGATTGCGATAGCCGGCGGAGCTTCATCCGGCACTTCGGCGGTCAATTCGACGATCGGATAACGGCGGTCGAACGGCGCCTCAAAGACCTCGGATGATTCGTCCTGAAACACCGAAAAGGCCACCGTCGACGCGGCGTCGAGATCTGGATACGGCAGAAACGACAGAACCTCTCGGACCGTTTCAGCGACACCGCCCGCGGAACGCGCCACCCGCTCGACAACCTCTCGGACCGTTTCATCCGCTGCCATCCAACCGACTTCAGGATCCCATGCGGGGGTGTAGAT
>JAAXHB010000342.1 GCA_012271125.1 Actinomycetota bacterium
TACACCATGTCGAGGTGGCGCTTGTTGACAGGAATGTCAACAGGCTCACACACAGTGCCGCCGCTGTGATGCAAACCAGGCAGCATGTAGGTCAACTTGATGACGTTTTGAAAATCCTCAAGGGTTGCGTAGCGGCGACCGTTGTCAAGGTCACTGACAAAAGGTGAGCCGTAGTTAGGGGCAAAAACTGTGGCGTTTTCGCCAATCTTGACGTTGCGCTCAGGGTTGCGGCCATGCTGAATAAAACTTGTGGGAGCATTTTTTTGGATGATTTCACGACACATGCCCGGAGGGAACTTGACCAGCTCACCGTCAATGTCAGCACCGGCATTGGCTAAAAGATCGAGTGCTTCAGGGGTTTCTTGGAAAGCAATTCCGACTTCAGACAAGACTCGGTCAGCGTTGTGTTCGATTTGGGCAAGGCTCTCGTCATCGAGAATGTCAACTGGTGGAATCGAACGAACCAGATACGGGCCTGAAGATGCCGACGACGCCAGGCGCGCCGCGCGTCGGCTCGCTCGTCCTGATCGTTGGTGACGTTCATTCATATTTGGCACTCATATTTGGCGTTCATATTTGGTGTTCATATTTGGCGTTCATAAGTGTCTTCGTTCCTAGTTTGCCGCTGTTGCTGGTGTGCGCCGACGTCTGCGAGCATTGCTTGCGTCTTGAGCCTTCAGTTTCACAGCAGGCAAGTCAATTTGTTGAGCTAGAAGTTCAGTGGAGGCGGTCTCATGTGGGAAAGCCATAGCCGAGACAAACAATTCTTGAAACCTTGGCTCGGTTGCGGTTTCAATCTTGACAATAGATTGCACCGCATCGGCAACTTCTTGACGCTGGTTCTGAGCCACAAGCATGCGTGCTGCGCCCACACCTGAAGCGTTGCCAACAGCTCGGACTTGACCCTCAGCAGCGTCGGGAACCAGCCCCAGCACCATTGCCCGCACCGGGTCGATATGAGCGCCAAAAGCACCAGCCAAACGAATGTCGCTTAGAGAGCTAATACCCGCATGCTCTAACAGCAGGTCAATACCGGCACGCAGAGCAGCCTTAGCTAGCTGAATAGCACGCACATCGTTTTGAGTGACCGCTAACCGGATCGGGCTCTCAGTCAACACATAAGCAAAAGTGCGTTCATCGGCAACAACACGAGCTTGGCGAGCGGCTAAATCATCAACAGACAGGTCTGCATCGTCACCGGTAGGGGAGATGACCCCGTTTTGGTCAATGATGCCGCTGAGGTACATCTCAGCTATGACCTCAATAATCGCTGAACCACACAGACCTGAAACCTCAAGCTCGGACTTCTTGACAGCAACGTCGAAACCGTCGTCATCAGACCAGAGATCACAGCCGATGACCTTGTATCGAGGCGTCCAACTGCATCGATCTATGCGCACACGTTCGATAGCACCCGCAGTAGCACGCTGTCCTGAGCTGATTTGAGCGCCTTCAAAAGCAGGTCCGGTTGGGCTAGATGCCGCAAATACTCTTGTCGAGTCGCCGAGAACGATTTCAGCATTGGTACCGATGTCCACCACGAGCATCGGTGTGTCAGAACGGTGCGGGCCTTCGGCGAGAGTCGCTGCTGCAGCATCCGCGCCAACATGTCCAGCGATACAAGGCCCGACGAACACCATGGCATATGCCAAGTCGATACCAAGGTCGCCTGCTAGCGCTCGAACCGGTGAGCTAACTGTGAGAGTGAAAGGTGCAGCACCAAGTGGGGTTGGGTCGATGCCAAGCAGTAGATGATGCATGATCGGATTGCCGACAAGCGTCAAGTCATGAACACAAGACGACTCAACGTTAGCGGTATCGCACAGCTCAACAATGAGTTCGTTGATAGCAGATCGCACCGCAGCGGTCAACTCAGCATCACCGCCTGGATTCATCATCACATATGACACGCGGCTCATCAGGTCTTCACCGAAGCGGATTTGCGGATTCATGCGCCCTGCTGTTGAGACAACGTCACCGGTGCCGAGGTCGAGCAGATAGCCGGCGATAGTGGTGGAGCCGACGTCGATAGCAACTCCGTAAGCGGATTCGCTGTATCCAGGGCGAACCGCGAGTACCTTGTGACGGTCATAAACGGCCACGGTGACAGCACTCGCACCGGATGTTTCTGATTGGACCTGTTTTGCGCCTTCGGCCAACGCGGGGGCAATCTC
>JAAXHB010000343.1 GCA_012271125.1 Actinomycetota bacterium
AGGTCACTTGATGCGTACTTTGCCATCAGCTACCCCCTTTCTGGTTCGTTTTTTGGCCAGCGGCCAAACGATCCGCTGACCCGCTGTCGGGCGCTGGCGGCTGCGCGTCGCCTTTCTTGGCTCGCTTTGGCTCGGCCGCGATCTTTTCGAAGCCAGCCGCGAAGGCTTCCTCGTCGTACGCCTTCAGGGATCCATCAGCGAAAAGGACGACTCGGCCCGATTCGTCAAACCAATTCTCGCCAAGACGGAACCGGTAACCGGGTTGCTTGACACGAACCTCTTGGCGGTGGCGCAGCGCAATCGCTGCGTCGTCTTCTTCGAGCAATTCGGCGACCTTTTCCGGATCGTCCTGGACCGCCGCGTCTCTTGCGCGAGCCGCCAAAACGTCAATCTTGGTCACGTACGGCTCGGCGCCGGCGAAATCAATGGCCGCGACCATATGCGCGGTCGGCTGAAATCCGACGGTGTTGCCCACATCGTGAGAGCGAGCCTGAGCCGCCCTAACGGCGTCTCCGTGATGGGCGCCTCGGTCGACGGTTTTCCCGCCTTGCATGACTTCATCGCCCAGGATTTGCAATGCCATGTTGCGCTCCTTTACGCGGGGGAACCGTCGGCGACCTCGGCCCTGTAGATTCGCGTGAGTGGTACGCGCCACAGGTCATAGCGCCAGGTGCCGTCATCGCCTTGCGGGCTCGGGCGCTCGTTCGGCGGTTCCGTGTTTTGAATGGACCTCCCCCCCCCCCCGGCCGGCGTGAGGTAGACGTAGCGAAAAATCATTGACAGGGCGCCGGCGTAGCTGTTGGCCAAGGCCGGGCCATTGCGGCCAGGCGTGATAATAGTGACCTCGAGAAGGACATCCTCACGCATCTCGGGCGCCGGACCGGGCACCAGAACCGTCGGGCGGCCAATCGGCCGAAGCTCGAGAACGATGAAGCCGCAGCCGGCTCGAGCGGTTCCGGCTACCTGATGATCGCGAAGCTCTTGAGGCGTGAACGGCGACGCGTCTTCTGCCTGATCCGGATTGAAGGGAATGCCGACGACGGTCACCGGAGAGATCTCGTCACGCCCGTGGCCAGGATCTGCCACCGTCACACCCTGGTCGAAATTGGCCAACGCCGTGCGCTTCCAGTTGTCGAGAACGTGGTCGACCAACTCCTGAAACTCGACTTCTGCGATTCCTCTGGCCATCACCTATTCCCCCAGACGGAAGCGCCAAGACCGCAACCGATCTCGAGATTCTTCGATCGAAAGTCCCAGGAATCCGTCGGGCGCTTGGTTACTGCCCACCATGCGACCCAGGCGCGGCGAAAATCTCCGCCCGCCTTCCAGAACGCCAGCATGGTTGACACGATTGCGCCAATGGATCACGTCGCCAAGTCGCATATCGGCGAGCGCTGCGTCGATGTGATCGGTACCCGCCACTGGATAGA
>JAAXHB010000344.1 GCA_012271125.1 Actinomycetota bacterium
GTAGGAGGGGGAGGTGAGAGAGGTTCGCTTGGTCGTAGACAGACGAGGCGGGGGCTAGTTCGACGGTGAACTAGCCCCACGCCCTGATCTGAGGCGCTTGCCATCAGCAAACTCAGCTACCGATGTCGTCAATCTGATCTGAGATTTCAGTCTCGGTGTCGGTCCAGATCGTGTTGAACCCGGTCCACATAGCTGCCCCTAGAAAGGCAACTATTAACACCGCAATCGCAGACGAGATAACGCCTTCGCCACGGTCGTCAAAGTGACAACGTTGTGGCAATTTGTCAATTTCATTTTCAGGCATGAAAGCCTCCTTTTGATTTATTTGTGAATTCATGCCCACTGGGGCATGAGTGGTCTGGACCCCAAGCCAGATTGGGCCTGAGGTTGCGATTACCCAAGCTCCAATGCAGAGCTTGAGTTAGGTGAGCTTGCGCTCTACAAAGCGGGCTACCCCGCGAACACGCTTAAGGCATCAACAAAGGGAACGCCCATGAGCATTACTCCGGGCACCAAAGTTGCTGCCGTTACTGGTATCCAAACTGTTTGATTTCGTTTCTCTATTGCTTCGATCACTTCACGATGAGCCTGTTGACGCATTGCACGAGCCTCTTCGCCGATAAGACCTCCAAGATCGGTTGCTTCACGATTCAACGCCAGCACGCCGACCAAGCGATGCAGCGAGTCAACATCGGCACGTCGTGCCCATTCGCGCAGAGCGTCTACTTCGCTTAAACCTTGGCGAATCCGACCAGTCACCAAAACCATGTCGCGAGCACAGGTGCCGCCGCTGCGTTGGCTAAGCCTGGCAAGAGCACCGCTCAAAGACCATCCAGCTGTCAACAACAGCCCTATCTGTTCTGCCACAATCGGCAACTCAGCTGCTATCCGTCGTTGAGTGCTGCGAGAAGCAGTGGCGATCTGATGTTCCAAAAACCAAAACGTCCCAAGCGGTGCCACAATCACCAATGCTGCTGCCTGCAAAGCTGCCAGATCCAGAGCAAGTCCCGTCAAAATCGACGCCCCAATTGCTGCTGCAACCCAGCCAACCTGACGCACACGAAAACCGGTCACAGTCATTTCTGAATGAATGCGCTCCAGGCGAGCACCAAGCTCTTCACCGACACGAAATAGCCGAGCCAGCTGCTCACCCACCACACGAGAAAGTGGCGCTATTACCTCAGAAAACGACCCAACCGACAGAAGCCCGTCACCCTTGCCTAATCGTCCGCCGGATGTATACGGGTACAAACGAGTCGCAATCGGTACTCGTTGAAACCAACGAAACTCAGACAACAGCAATGTCACACCTACCAACAGGCACGCTCCTGCGCCGAAGAGCATCACAGGTCCAACACCCTTTTCGGCTGCGGGATACGCATCACGCGTCCCGCCCAAACCCAACACACGATCATCAAACAAATCGCCAACAACACCACTGACTGCCCAATCGACGTCTGATAGGCAGCACGACCGTTGCCAATGGACATGCCCGCAAGTGCCATTCCGCCAGGCACAAACAGCACAAACAGTCTGGCAAAACGAGCCCCGGCAAGGCGAGATCGGGCATCCTTGCGACCCTGCACATCGATGCGCCTATCTTCAGCTAACGCCCCCAAGCGCCGATCCAAGTCACCGCCGCCCACCTCATGAGCGACCAGCAACGTCTCACACGCAGCATCAGCTGTCGGGTCAGCCAACTCATCTTTAAGCACACGCAAGGTGCGCTCCAAATCCGTCGTCAGTCGCCACTCACGTTCCGCCGCATCAAAAGCAGAGCGCAACTCTTTGGGACAACGAGCCCCGACCTCAAACAAAGCTTGAGGAATGCTGCGCCCTAACGACGACGTCTGAATGCGCATTTCTTCAATCATGTAAGGCCACGCCTCCTGAGCGCGTTGACGTCTAGTGCTGCGCCGACTCTGAAAAATGCCCGGCGGCAACGACGCCGCAAACCCTGCAACGACCGCCGACACAAGCAGCCCACCAAACATCGCGTATGCCAACAGGCCAGCCATCACCGCTATAGCACCGGTAACCATGGCAAATTGCTTCTTGTCGACGTTGGCTAAGCCGGCTTGAGACAACCATGCATCAATTCGTGATTTGGTGCGCACAGATTTGATTCGTGTCACCGGTCCAAGTCGAAACCCGCGCCACTTAAGCGCGATAGCCGTGTAGAGCCAGTACGTACCCAAAGTAGCAGCAAGTGAAATCAAAGTCTCAGCCATCACGCCACCCTGCTAACGCCGTTGCCGGTATCAGCAATTTCACTTGTTGACTCCTCGCCTAGCACGGCGCGCACATCCATACCCGCAGCAGACATGACACCGGCAGCTCGTTGCGGAATCAGTCCAGTCCAGCGCAATGGCCCATTACGGCGCTCCCGGGCAAACATCTCTGTCACCGTGAACTGAGTGGAGTCAACAGAGCTAGCAAAGTCCTCCACGCAGATAATTCCCGACACTCGCGGTCCGCCAGGAGTGCGCACACTGTGCACCACCACGTCAACGGCTTCAGCGACGAGGCTGTTCAACGCCGCCATTGGCAGCTCATTTGATGTATCAGACAACTGACATATGAAACGCAGCCGTGTCAAGGCTTGCCGAGCTGACCCAGCATGAATGGTCGTGTAGCCCTTCACCCCTGACGACAATGTCAACAACAAAGGCAATGCTTCACGATCACGCACCTCGCCAACAATTGCCACATCGGGTGCCATCCGCAAGAACCCCGCCACCAGGCGTCGCAGGTCAACCCCTGGGCGATCCGGCCGTGCCGCACGAGTCTGCATTCCAGCCACATTCGCTAAAGGAATCTCAGCCTCAAACACCTCCTCAGCCACAACTACACGCAGCGACCGATCCAGCGCCGCGCAACAACAACTCAACAAGGTGGTCTTGCCCGAACCGGGTGCGCCGGCAAACACAATCGTCATCTGTGCCTTAACACAAGCCTGCAAAAACTCAGCCGCTTCAGCGGTCAAAGTGCCTCGTTCGACAAGCTCACCAAGGCTGTGAAATGCCACACCTGTGAACTTGCGCACATTGACCATCATGTGTCCGCCACGAGAAATGTCACCATGAACAATGTGCAGCCGTGCGCCGCTGTCGAGTTGCGCATCCTGAAGACCTTCGCCGGCGTCCAGCTTGCGATGCGATCCCGATGAATCATCAAGAATCTTCGTCAAAATGCGGATCACATGCTCGTCATCATGAAACACCTCATGGTGATACCCGCTCGGGCCAAGATGACGCTTCACAAAGATGGCATCAGGACGGTTGATCATGATCTCCCAGACGTCGTCGTCAGCCAATAACTCATCGAGCGGCCCGTAACCGGTCAGGTTTCGCAGAGCACGCTCGCTTAGCAGCGCTGTGTCGGCAATAGGAGTGGAGCGAGTGCCGCGCCTGCAGTCGTCGTTCCAGCGTTCAATCTCCTCATGAACGAGATCGACCAGCACATCATGGGCAGCGTCGTCGACAAGATTTACTGAAACATCTCGTGCCCGTTGTTGAACTAACTGTTCAATCTCCTCTAGCGGAGTGCGTTCATCACTCATGTCGATACCTCCGAGTATTTATTTGGCCAATGTCGACTTGGCAGATTTTGGTTTGGCATATGTTGATTTGGCAAGGCTTCAACAACGGCTTTTGCTGTCCGAGCACCCAGCCGTGCCGGCAACGCCACGCCGTCACGCAAAGCAGCTTCCAAATATGGACTTTCGTCAACAAAGACAATGTCTCGAATATCGGCACCGGCGGTGTCGGCAAGCAAATTGCTCAGCGCTGCAGCAACTTCTCGACGATCTCCAAAGCGCCGCTGCATGCGGTTTAAGACAGGAATGATGCGCGAGGCAGGAACGCTCATGCGTGTCAGTTCTGAAAGGATGCGCACCATGGCATGAACTCCAAGCATCGAAGGCACCCCGACGACAACCACTGCATCACTTCGTTCGATCACTGCACGTGCAATGTGTGTGGACTCAATTGCTGTGCCGGCTGCAGCATCGGCTGTTGACACATCTGGTTCAACTTCTGCCACTAGCAGTTGGTAGCTGCGACATAAGCCTTCCAACATCACCCTCATGGAGCGGTCGCTGATGCCTGCCCAATCTCGTCGCCGACGCAAGCCACACAAGAGGTGATAGCCCCGTCCTTGTGGACAAAACAGATATGAACCAAGCTCGTCTTGATCGAGCCAGCCGCCCCTGCATGCTTCGGCAAGATCTTGCATGCCACGCAAGACGTCACGAGTGTCGTGAATCACCGACTGCGATGCGTTCAAGGCAAGATCAGCGAGCAGAGCTGTCACTCGTTGAGCTGCCAATTGTTGAGTCAAAGCTGCACTTAATACCGATACTCCAGTACCACCCGAACCTGTTACGGCAACCAATTGACCTTGAGTTGTTGGGCCAGTCCAGGTACGCAATCTGGGACCAGGTTGTTGGGTTAGGGGAGTGGCGTGGATGTTCAAAGCATCTATGAGATCAGTCCGCCGAAAATCGGGTGGCAATACTGCGCTGATGCCCAACTGCGACCAGTCAACCTCCGCGCCATTCTTGGTAGAAGCAACAAGAAACACCGGAGCTCCGCTCGCAATCATCTCAGATACAAAATCTCGTGTTAGCTCAGCGGTCTCAACCCCAACCACAACCGCTGAGAAAATTTCCCCAGCATCCAGACGAGCTTGAATCTCAGCAACCGAAACACACTTGATGAAATCCACAGGGATTGATGCCGCCGTTGACCAGCGGGCTAGATCACGAAACCATTCAGCATCTGGTCGCGAAAGTCCAGCCACCTTCCACTTGTGTTCGTTCATGACACATCCTCCAAGGCGCTGTCCAAGACGTCGACAATCCCGTCGCTAGATCCGTCGCTGAATTCGCTGCTGAATCCGTTACCTGTGGCACCTCCTGCTAACCCGTCACCGAGTCCGTTCCAATCGTTGCTAATTGACCCACTACTGATCAACTCGTCAACAAGAGCACTTGCGTAAGCGTTTGCGCCCGAAGACTGATTGGTCATCCCAGCCACATGCAGTTGATAATGCGACGGGTACTCATGCGCCAAAGCTCGCGTGCTGCGAATTACGCTGACCTCGCCTTGACGAATTGCGTGAGCTAGACGCAGCACCGCGGACGGATCATCCAAGGCAAGTAACAAGATTCCGTTGCCTGAGGAGTCAACCTCAGGGTTCCACTCCAGCACCAGAGCATCTTCAACTGCGACAACAGTCACCGAAGTGTCGGCATCTATCGTGACAAGCACAGTGATCCGATCCCCGTTCGTGGTCTCGCCAGAAATTCGATCCAATCGAACTGGCAGCGCCACCTCATGAATGGCACCTACCGAGGCACCTTCAACCCGGGGCGCTGCCACCAAATTGTGACGACCAAGCAGTTCGCCCACCTGCAGGTCACGAACCGCCACAGCACCCTCAACGGCTGCAAGAGATCGCATCGAGCTGTTAGCCACCGTTGGCGACAACTCCATGGGTTCAAGTGACACGTCTTGAGCTGTGATTGGCGACCCCAACGGAA
>JAAXHB010000345.1 GCA_012271125.1 Actinomycetota bacterium
GGGGGCGATGGCGTTGACGGTGATGTGTTCACGGGCGAGGCGGGCGGCGAGGTGGCGGGTGAGCATGATGATGCCGGCTTTGGAGGCGGAGTAGGAGTAGGTCTCCATGCTTGGGGGGGCGATGCCGTTGACGGAGGCGACATTGATGATGCGGGCGGGGTTTTGTTGGGTGGCTGCTTTTCTTAGGTGGGGCAGGAGGCGTTGGGTGAGGAAGAAGGGGGCTTTGAGGTTGGTGTCGAGGACCTTGTCCCAGCCGGTTTCGGGGAAGTCGTCGAGGGGGGCGCCCCAGCTGGCGCCGGCGTTGTTGACAACGATGTCGAGGGTTTCTGTGATGTCGGCGACAGCTTGGGCGAGGGCTTGGCAGCCTTGGGTGGTGGAGAGGTCGGCTTGGATGGGGTGGCAGTTGAGTTCTGCGGCGGTTTGTTCGAGCTGGTTCGCTTTGCGTGATGAGATGATGACTTGACAGCCGGCGTCTAGCAGGCCGGCTGCGATCATTTTGCCGATGCCGCGGCTGCCTCCGGTGACGAGGGCGGTTTTATTATGGAGGCCGAAGAGTTTGTTTAGGCGGCTAGTTGACATTTGTGTCCTTTCTTGGGTTGTCCTTTCGTTGGCGGGCAATGGCGAAGCAGGCGATTGCGGCGGCGGCTGAAGCGTTGAGCGACCCCAGGGTTCCGGTCATGGGGATTGACGCCACCACATCGCAGCGTTGTGCCACTAGTCGGGATAGTCCGGTGCCTTCATCGCCGATTATTAAAGCAGTGGCGTTGTTGAGTTTGAGATCAGCTATATCGGTTTTGCCGGCAGCGTCTAGGCCGACTGTCCAGATGTTGTTGTCGCTGAGGGTTTTGAGCGCTGCGGGTAGTCCGGGAACAAGGGCGAATTGCAGGTGCTCGACAGCGCCGGCTGCGGCTTTTGCCACAGTTGCGGTGATTCGTGTGGCTCGGTGGCTGCGCAAGATGACACCGGTGACACCTGCTGCTTCGGCGGTGCGCAAGATGGCACCAAGGTTGCCGGGGTCGGTGATGCCGTCTAGTGCGAGCAGGAACGGTTGGAGTGTTTGCTGGGGTGCGACGAGATCTTGTAGAGCGACGGGTTTGATCTCCTCGGCAAGGGCGATCACTCCCTGAGGGGCGAAGCTGCGTGCGGTGTCTAGGAACTCGCCTTTGGTGACCTCGCCGACATTGACCTTGCTTTCTTGAGCTAGCTCCAATATGTGGTCAAGAATGGGTGCCGGCTCGAGCTTCGGGGCGAACATGATGCTGCGGACTTTTCGGCGTCCTGCCAAGAGAAGCTCTAGAACAGCTTGACGGCCTTCGACCTGATCGCCGCCAACGCTTGAAGCTCTGCTAGCGCCGCCACCTTGACTTGTGCGCCCTTTTCCGCCCGCACCGCCACGCTCGCCATGCCTTTTCCCGCCGCGCTGGCGAGGCTTGCCTGATGGCGGCCTTGAAGGTGTCATTGAGTAACCAGAGCCACTGCGTGAGCTGTGACGCCC
>JAAXHB010000346.1 GCA_012271125.1 Actinomycetota bacterium
GAGTTGATCGCCGCTGACACTGACCAGTTAGAACTGAACGGGACGCACACCGCCCACCGGTTATTGCTCGGGTTTAGCGTTACGAAGGGCAAGGGAGCGGGTTCCGACCCGGCGTTAGGGCGTCGTGCCTGCGTTGAGAGCTCGAGTGAAATTAAGCGCAAGCTGGAGGGGGCGGACATGATTTTTATCGTTGCCGGTATGGGCGGCGGCACGGGCAGCGGCGGTGTCGAGGTCGTGGCCACGGTGGCGCGTGAAATCGGGGCACTAACGGTGGCGGTGGTGACCACCCCCTTTGACCTGGAGGGGTTAGAACGCGTCAAGCGGGCGCAACTGGGGATCGAAACGTTGCGGCACCAGGTCGACTCGTTAATTGTCATTCCGGGTAACCGCCTGCTGAAGATGATTGGCGACCAACCAGTCGCCCAGTCGCTGGACGAGGTGACACGCGTGCCGTGCCGTGCCGTGCAGTCCCTCACGGATTTAATGACGTTGCCAGCGCTTCTAACCCTTAACTTTTCTGACGTGCAAAACGTGATGAGTAACCGCGGGTTAGCGGTATTTAGCACGGGGCGCGGGCAGGGCGACGCCAAAGCCGTGCAGGCGGCGAAGGCGGCCATTACTTCACCCCTGGTGGGATTCAAGGTTAAAGACGCCCAGCAAGCCATTGTTAGCATTGTGGGGGGCGAAGACACCTCGTTGAACGAAGCTAACCAGGCCGTGCAAATTGTGCGCAACGCGTTGGGAGCGAGCACGAACATCGTGTTTGGGATCGCGGTGGATCGACAGTTGCAAAACGAACTGGTGTTATCCATGATCGTGACTGGTGTGACCGATAAACGCGTCCCGGAGAGTTCCTCCGCCCCGGTGAGCAAACCGGTGCCTCCATCTAACCGGGAACTAATCCCCGGTAAGTAGTGATGTCTGTTGCCGAGTTCGCAGTCAATGACCCCATCCCGGCCGCCAACGAGGATGTTAACCATTTTCGGCACGATGTGCCTAATTTGGACGCCATTCATCGCGTGGCACGCATCAAGGTGGTAGGGGTGGGTGGCGCCGGTTCCAACGCGGTTAACCGGATGATCGAAGATGACGTGGAGGGGGTGGAGTTCATCGTCGTTAACACTGACGCCCAGGCGCTGAAAATGTCACAGGCGGCAACCCGCTTGGTGCTGGGCTTTAGTCTGACCAAGGGGTTAGGAGCGGGATCCGACCCTAACATTGGGCGGGAAGCGGCGGTGGAAAGTGTTGATGAAATGCGGCGCCTGCTGAAGGGGGCGGACATGGTGTTTGTG
>JAAXHB010000347.1 GCA_012271125.1 Actinomycetota bacterium
GTTGAGATATTTGGGGCCTTCGGCTTCGGGCATGACTCGCCCACCGAAACCGACATGGTCGCCGGATTCGTCGGCGATTGGGAACATGATGCGGCTGCGGAAGAAGTCTTGTTGCCTGCCGCTGCGGTTTTGAAAGCCGAGTCCGGAGTCTTGTAATGAGGTGTTGTTGAGACCGAGATGGCTAGCGAGCTCGTCCCAGCCTGAGGGTGCCCAGCCGATTTGGAATTGTCGCACAATGTCGCCGTCGTAGCCACGGGAGCGCAGGTAGCTGCGGGCGGGGCCGGCTTCGGGATCATTGAGCAACTTGTCGTGGTAGAACTCGGCTGCTTTGGTGACTGCTTCGACGAGTTTGCGGCGTCGAGATCGTGCAGATGACTCATTGGTGCTGGTGTAGCGCAAGGCAATGCCGCAGCGACTGGCGAGAAACTCGACCGCTGCGACGAACTCGAGTCCTTCGACCTCTCGGACAAAGGTGATGACGTCGCCGCTTCGTTGACAGCCGAAGCAGTAGAAGACGCCCTTTTCTCGAGACACCGACATGGACGGGGTGCGTTCTCCGTGTAATGGGCAGCGTGCCATCCATTGGCGTCCAACTTTTTTGACTTGAGCGTGTTGGGAGATGACGTCGACGATGTCGCTGGCTTTGCGCACCTTCTCTATGTCTTCTGCCACAATGCTCATCTAGACCTGCTCATCGCGGCTCAAACTAGCAGCGACCTATGACAGGGATTCAAGCCGTGTCAAAGGTGAGTGAGGGTGGAGTTGGGGACGAGACGAGGTGTGATGGAGTGTTGGGTTGGGGGGAGCGGTGATGAGGGTGTGAAGGATGGGTTGGTTAGGTGAGTTTGGTATCTAGGTGATTGACGAGCTGGTCTATGGCGACGCGGTCTTGTGCCATCGAGTCGCGGTCGCGAACGGTGACGGCTCGATCTTCGAGGGTGTCGAAGTCAACGGTTACACATAGTGGTGTACCGATTTCGTCTTGGCGTCTGTAACGGCGTCCTATTGCCTGAGTTTCGTCGTAGTCGCAGTTCCAGTGCACTGCGAGCTTGTCGAAAATTTCCATAGCTGTGGGGATGAGCGTGTCTTTTCGAGACAGAGGCAACACTGCGACCTTGAAGGGGGCGAGGCGGTGGTCAAGGCGTAGCACGGTTCGTTCGGTGCCGTCATCAAGTTGTTCTACGTCGTAGGCGGCCATGAGGAATGCCATCGCGGTGCGGGTAGCACCTGCGGCGGGTTCGATGACGTGGGGGGTGTAGCGCTCTTCGGTGGTTGGGTCGAAGTAGCTGAGGTCGGTGCCGGAGCGTTCGGAGTGGCAGCGCAGGTCGTAGTCGCCTCGGTTGGCGATGCCCTCAAGTTCGTCCCAACCCCAGGGGAAGGCGAACTCGATGTCGGAGGTGGCTGCGGAGTAGTGGCTGAGCTCGTCGGCTTCGTGTACGCGCAGGCGCAGCTTGTCAGAGGGCATGCCCAGGTTCAGGTACCAGTTCATGCGCTGTTCGCACCAGTAGCTGAACCATACGTCGGCATCGGCAGGGGGCACGAAGTATTCCATCTCCATTTGTTCGAACTCGCGGGTGCGGAAGACGAAGTT
>JAAXHB010000348.1 GCA_012271125.1 Actinomycetota bacterium
ATATGCATTTGGTCGGCACTGGATTTGGTGCCTCATCAGATGTTTCAAATTGATATGACGAGATGAGACTGGCGTTAATAGCTGTTGCAGTGGCAGCATCGCCTCGTTCGAAGGCGTCAAACATATCTCGAACTTCGTTGCCGACCCAATGAGTTGCCACGCCAATGGTCGCAGTAGCTCCAATCGACAACAGAGGCAGTGTCAGGGAGTCATCACCGGAGAAGATTTCGAAATCTTCCGGGGCTTGGGCTAGGAGGTCGGCGGTGGCATCGGGATTGCCGGCGGCGTCTTTGACGCCGACAATGTTGGGGACTTCGTGGGCGAGCTTGAGCAGTGTTTCGGTGGTTACTTTGCGCCCGGTTCGCACGGGGATGTCGTAGATAATGGTCGGCAGATGGGTTGCTGCAGCGCAGGTGCGGAAGTGCGCTTCGAGGCCAGCTTGGGAGGGGCGGTTGTAGTAGCCCGCCACATGCAAGACGCCTGCAGCACCGGCTTTAGTGACTCGTTCAGTGAGGTCAACCGCGGCGCGGGTGTCGTTGCTGCCAGCGCCTGCGATAACAGGCACATTGACGGCCTTAACCACAGCGGCAACTAGGTCTTGTTGCTCGTCATGTGTGAGGGTAGGGCTTTCTCCGGTTGTGCCCGCTACAACCAGTCCTTCGTTGCCGTTGTCGACTAGCCATCGTGCCAGTTGCGCTGCACCGCCAAGATCGAGGCTTCCATCTGAATGAAACGGGGTAATCATCGCGGTTAACACCCGTCCAAAGCGAGGGTTTCTTCGCTGGATAGCTGAGCTGGATTGGCTCCCTGGGGTCATTTCTGTATTAGTCCACTGAGTCACGATTAGTCCTTAGCTAACATCTTGAAACTGGCATCTTTGAACTGACATCTTTGAACTGACATCTTGGTCAGGCTGTCTCACCTTAGCGGAACTGCGAAGTTTTCTTCTGAGGATCAGTGCATAGACGACTACTGCTGACCCCGCGAAAAAGAACCATTGAAAGGCATATGAGAGGTGCGGGCCGTCGCTTAGGTCTGGTCCAGAAACGATGACCGGAAGGTCTTGGGCTGGGTCTTGAGCGTGGCTGAGTTGTATCCAACGGTTGGCGACGTCACCGGCGAGGACGGCCTCTTCTAAAACAGTTCTAATTGCGTCAAGGTCAACCTTTGAGATTTCCGCTAGGTACGACTCTCCATTGCTTGTTGATGCTTCAGTTACGATCTGTCCACCGGTTTGTGATTCAAATGCTGCGCCATATATATGGACTATTCCAGTGGGGGCATCGGTAGGGCGAGAATCCAATCCGGCGACATGGCGGCGTGGAATCCAGCCCCGAACCACGGCGATGACGTCATCGTTCGCATCATCGTCGACATCGACTTTTGCCTCCAGTTGGCTCTCTGATCGAACCTTTATCTGAAAGGGCGTGACAAGCCAGTAACCGGATTGTCCGGCGTAACTGCGATGCCCGATCAATAACTCACTGTCTAAATATTGGCCGGTTGCGACTACTGGTGTGTAGTCCTCTAGGTCGTTGATGGCCGCAGTTGTGGTGATGTGAACTGCTTGAGTCTCAAGGCGCTCGCTGATGACGGCGTTGGAGGCTTGTCGGTCATCGAGTCGCCGCAGTTGCCAGAATCCGAGGTTGGCCATTGTCACCACGCATATAAACACAAACAGGTGCGAAATGATCCAGCCTTTAGACCAAAGCCCTCTCATATTTTCCACCGCAATTTTTCCACTGCAATCTGATTCAAAAGCGGACGTAGATGGGGTGAAGGCT
>JAAXHB010000349.1 GCA_012271125.1 Actinomycetota bacterium
CAGATGAAACTTGGATTGGCGTAACAAACCCCGACGATCTCGCTGCTGCCAGAACGGCGCTCGCCCAACGGCGCTAATGCCACACACTCAGTGAAAAAATAGGGCTGTGCCGGAGTTGCCTGAGGTGGAGACGATTCGGCGGCAACTGGAGCCGATGATCGTTAGGCGGCAGGTGGAGGAGGCGGGGAGTCATCCGTCTTCAAAATTTACGGCGGCAATCCAGGCCATTGGGACAAAGTTTGAAGGATTGTTGCGCAAGGGCAAGTACCTGATTGCACCGCTAAGTGACGGTCAAGAGTTGATTGTGCACCTGGGCATGACCGGCTCACTCGGCTTTCTTCACACGCCTGCCGCAGTTGACGAAGACCGGTACATCAGGGCTTGGTGGCTGCTAGATAACGGGGTCACCCTCGCCTACAGAGATGTTCGCCGGTTCGGACGGATTCGTTGTGTCCCTGCAGGTTGTTACGACGACATTCCGACATTGGCGTCGCAGGGTCCGGATGCCCTGAGCGATCAATTCACAGCTGAAAGTCTTTACACCGCCCTTCGCAAGAGCAGTAGACGCATACCCACACAGCTACTAAGTCAAAGACCTGTTGGTGGCGTGGGGAACATCTACGCCAATGAAGCACTTTGGCGAGCCGGAATCCATCCTGCAAGACGTCAAATAAGCAAGGCCGCAGCCCACAAACTCCACAGAGCAATCGTTGAAGTGCTTCAAGAAGGTCTAGAAAACGGGGGGACCACGCTTAGGGATTACCGAAATGCAAACGGCGGCACCGGCAACAATCAACACAACTTGGACTGTTACGGACGCTCGGGAAAACCCTGTTTAAAGTGCAACACCACCCTCAAGCACCGTACCTACGACGCCCGAACGCTCACGTTTTGCCCAACCTGTCAGCCCCGATAGTCCAAGCAAAAGCACTTACCTCCATTCAGCGTGGCCAACCTTGCTTGTTGAACCCACAAAACTCTGAACTAACGTTTTGGCTGCAGTTGTGAGAAGCGAAGGACACTGATGGC
>JAAXHB010000350.1 GCA_012271125.1 Actinomycetota bacterium
CGCGGTGAAGTCTTCTACGGCGGCGGCTCACAGCAAACCGTTTACACGCTGCCCAGCAGCTTCCCAACCATTACCTTAAACGGCACCGATCCAACCACAACCCTGGCTGGCTACAGTTACACCGATGCTGGCGCAACGGCCACTGATGCCAACAGCGCTGTTAATCTCAGCGTTGCAACCAATACCGTTGACACAGACACCGTTGACACTTATGTCGTGGTTTATCAAGCCAGCGATACCGTCGGCAATACCGTTTATGCTACTCGCACTGTGATGGTGATTGACAGAACCCCGCCAACCATTACCATTATCGGCGCTGATCCAGCCTCAACCATTGCAGGCACAACATACACTGACTTAGGCTTTACCGCAACCGATGCGCACAGCCCCATTGCCAGCACCACAACCGTGAGCACCAATGTCAATACCGGTCAGGCTGGCAGCTATGCCGTCGTGTATGAAGCCAGTGATACCGCCGGCAATGTCGCTTATGCAACCCGCAGTGTTGCAGTGGTAGACCCAGCCATAGACAGCCGCTGGCTAACCAGCGCAGTAGACTGGCCAGCACGCGGCAATCACACCAGCGCGGTGTTTAATGATGCGCTTTGGGTGATGAGCGGTTTGGTCACGCCCACTGTAAATGATGTCTGGTCGTATGATGGCGTAAGCTGGACACAAAGCAGCGATGCGTCATGGACAGCACGCGGCGGACATACCAGCGCGGTATTTAACGATGCACTCTGGGTCACAGGCGGCTTTGATGGCCAGGATGTATTTAACGATATCTGGTCGTATGACGGCAACAGCTGGACCGACCAGACACCCGTGGCACAAGAAGCCTCCTGGACAGCACGTCATGATCACACCAGTGTGGTGTTTGATGACAAACTCTGGGTGATGGGCGGCACCGATGCCACACTGTATAGCAACTTCCTTAACCCAGCGCAATACCATAACGACATCTGGTCATTTGATGGCGTAAGCTGGACCCAGCAAGCAGACGCATCCTGGACTGCCCGCGGCGGACACACCAGTGTGGTATTCCAAGACAAAGTCTGGATATTGGGCGGCTTTGACGGCACCAATACCTTAAATGACATCTGGTCGTTTGATGGCGTAAGCTGGCAGCAAGAGGCAACCCCATTATGGTCAGCCCGCGGCGGACACACCAGTGTGGTGTTTGATGGCAAGCTGTGGGTCATTGGCGGTGTGCATGACAACTTCGATCCTGTTGGCACCGCATTACCAGACAGCTGGGCATTTGACGGCACAACCTGGACACGCGGACCCAATCTGCCAGCAGCCCGTGTCAATCACACCAGCGCGGTATTTGATAACGCACTCTGGGTATTAAGCGGCAACGCC
>JAAXHB010000351.1 GCA_012271125.1 Actinomycetota bacterium
CCGCCACTCCAGCAGCCTCACCGACCAAGACTTCCGACGACTCCATCGAGCCCTTGTTAGCGTCCTTTTCGACGCCATGAAATACGGCGGCACCTCGCTGCTTGATCGCCCATTTGCCGACCCGATGGGCCGCGAAGGTGCTTACGGGCAGCACTTGCAAATCTGGGGACGCCACGGGGAGCTCAGCTCACGCTCGCGCTCACCAATCCGCCGCGAAAAATATCGGGGTTCCTGGACATACTTCTGCGACACCCAGGTTTGATGTCAGCTGCGCTGCCATCAAACCTGTTGCTGATGGGCATCGCCCTATGGGGCGATGCCACGGATGGGGTCGTAATGTTCGCGCACTGGCAATCCAAGTCTCTGTGGTAACTAACTCATGCACCTAAAGCAGTTGACGATGAAGGGCTTTAAGTCCTTTGCTGATCCGGTCATCGTCGGCCTAGAGCCGGGCGTCACCGTTGTCGTTGGTCCCAACGGCAGCGGCAAGTCCAACGTCGTTGACGCCGTCGCCTGGGTTCTCGGCGCCCAAGCACCCAGCTCGGTGCGCTCCACCCGCATGGAAGATGTCATCTTCGCCGGCACCGAAAACCGTGCCCCGCTCGGCAGAGCCGAAGTCACCTTGACCATCGACAACTCCGACGGCACCCTCGGCGTGGACTTTTCCGAGGTCGAGATCACCCGAACTCTGTTCCGTGACGGCGACTCCAGCTACCTGCTTAACGGCACACCCTGTCGCCTGCTTGACATTTCTGAACTGCTTGCCAGCAGCGGCGTTGGACGCTCCCAGCATGTGATCGTCTCCCAAAACCAAATCGACGACGTGCTCAGTGCCCGCCCAACCGAACGCCGCGACATCGTCGAAGAAGCCGCCGGCATCCTTAAATACCGCAAACGGCGCGAACGTGCCGAACGCCGACTTGCTGGCACCGACAGCGACGTCATCCGCCTTGGCGACATGCGCCGTGAGCTGCGCCGCCAACTAACACCGCTGGCTAAGCAAGCCGAAGCCGCTCAACGCCACGCGGATTTGCTCAGTGAATACGAAGCGCTGCGGGTCTACCTCGCCGGCCAAGAAATCGCCGAGCTGCGTCGCAAGGTTCAGGCATACGAATCCCAAGACACCTCGGCGCTTATTTCCGAAGCTGCCAATGAGCTAGCTGAACTGCGTGCTGCCTCAGCAGCGTGTGAACAAGAGCTCGCCGCTCACGGCAGCGGCGACCGTCTCGAAGACCTAGCACGCTGGCAGGGTCTGCTTGAGCGCACCAAAGGCCTGCTGGCACTGGTGGCAGAGCGCCGCCAAAGCATGCGTCGCCAAGCCCAGATGCTCGACAACGCCGACCTGATCGAGACCTTCAAAGCCGAAGAGTCACGCATCACCGCCGAACAAGTCGCACTTGACAACGATGACACCCAAGCCGCCAAAGCCCTCAGCGAACTCGCTGAAATTGAAAATGCTGACGATTTCATGAGCGCCTTCAGTGACCTCATAGAACTCGCCCCAGAAATCGGCACTTACTTCGCTGCCTCTCTAGGCGACGCCCTGAACAAAGTCTTCGAAGACTCACCCTCAGACCTGAAACCCCTAGATCCCGACGCCATCGCCGCAGCTGTTATTCATCTAAAAGACGCCGCAAATAAAGACGCCAACACCACCGGCGGCGAGCCTCTGCGCTCGCTCGTGCTTGTCAACAATCGTGGCTGGCATATCGGCACCAGCACCGACTTGATACATGCCGAAGACCTGCAACGCATCGCAGCCCAACAGGCAAATATCAAACGCTCCGAAATCGAAGCACTTGTCCGTGCTCGCAGCCAACGCCGCACCGCCCTAGAAAACCGCCTAGCTGAAGTATCCGAACAGCTCACCCGCCTCACTGCC
>JAAXHB010000352.1 GCA_012271125.1 Actinomycetota bacterium
CGACAATGGTGCCGGCAATGGCTCGGACAAACCGTCGGTGATTAAGCGCAGCGGAAAGCCGGAGGGGAAGGCGTCGTCGTCAAAAGCTTCGGCGCACGGGGCGTCGAAGCCATCAACAACAGCGGCGCTCGAGGCGTCGAAGCCATCAACAACAGACACAGATGATGTTGTTGTTTTAAGGGGAGCGTCGGCTCGCATCGCCGCCAATATGGAGGCAAGCCTGGGCGTGCCGACTGCCACGAGTTTTCGGGAGATTCCGGCACGGCTGCTTGAGGTCAATCGGATGATCCTCAACGGGCATCTAGGGCGCAAGATGGGCGGACCTGGCGGCAAGGTTTCCTTCACGCATCTCATTGGTTACGCAATCGTGCGGGCTATTGCCGATGCGGTGCCAGCAATGAACAACACCTACGCCGTTGATGACAACGGCCAGCCACTGGTCGTTCACAATCCCCATATTGGTCTGGGGTTGGCGGTTGACCTTGAGCGCTCTGATGGGTCGCGAAATCTTGTCGTGCCTGTTGTGCATAATGCTGACACTTTGGATTTCAAAGAGTTCGTGGCGGCTTACAACGAACAGGTCGACAAGGCTCGTTCGGGCAAGCTCACGCCCGATGACTTGACCGGCGCGACTGTCACTTTGACCAATCCGGGCACTATCGGCACGCATCAGTCGGTGCCGCGGCTGATGCCGGGGCAGGCAGCGATTATCGGCGTTGGGTCGCTGGCTTATCCGGCGGAATATGAGGGAGCTGACCCGTCGGTTGTTGCCGAGCTAGGGGTTTCCAAGCTGGTTGTGCTGACGAGCACTTATGACCATCGGGTGATTCAGGGTGCCGAGTCGGGGTTGTTTTTGAAGAAGGTGCATGACCTACTTGTCGGCGGCGCTATTTCTGATGGTTCCGACGCCACGAGCGCCGGAACTGATGATGGCACCGATGGTGGCTTTTATGACGAGGCGTTTCGGGCGATGGGCAACCCGTATTCGGCGGTGCAATGGCATCAGGATTTCAATCCGGTTGATCGTGAAGCGGCGATGTTGGAAAAGCAGGCCAAGGTCAATCAGTTGCTGAATCAGTATCGAGTGAGGGGGCATTTGATTGCTGACTTGGATCCGTTGGGGGTGCGTGAGCCGGTGATGCACTCCGAGCTTGATCCGGCGACCTATGGGTTGACGATTTGGGATTTGGATCGGGAGTTCATCACCGGTTCCGAGACCGGTATTTATGCCACCCCGGGTGGGCGGGCTCGCATGACCTTGGGCGAACTGCTGGGTGTGTTGCGTGATGCCTATTGCCGCACGGTGGGTGTGGAGTACATGCATATCCAGGAGCCCAAAGAGAAGCGTTGGATTCAAGAACACATTGAGGGTGTGGACATGACCCTCGACCATGACGAGCAGCGTCATGTGCTGCGTTGTTTGAACGCGGCTGAAACGTTGGGGAGCTTTTTGAACACCAAATATGTGGGGCAAAAGCGCTTCGGGCTGGAGGGGGCTGAGTCGACAGTGCCTTTGGTGGATGCGGTGTTGGCGGCAGCGGCTGATGACGGGCTAGCGGCGGCGGTGATGGGGATGGCTCACCGCGGGCGTCTCAATGTGTTGGTCAATCTGGTCGGCAAGACCTATCAGGAGCTGTTCAGCGAATTCGAGGGTGCTCTCACTGAGGAGCAAAGCCAGGGGTCAGGCGATGTTAAGTATCACCTGGGTCAGACCGGTACCTACGAGAGTCCGTCGGGGGCTCGCATAGATGTGGAGTTGGCTGCGAATCCGTCGCATCTTGAGGCCGTGGATCCTGTTGTCGTTGGCATGGCAAGAGCGCGTATGGACAGCATCGCTACCGATGCGGGCTATGGGCCGTTTCCGGTGTTGCCGGTGTTGATTCACGGCGACGCTGCCTTCGCCGGACAAGGTGTCGTCGCTGAAACGCTGAACTTGAGCCAGATCAAGGGCTACACCGTCGGCGGGACGATTCATGTGATTATCAACAATCAGCTTGGGTTCACGACGATGCCGGATTCGGCTCGGTCGTCTCAGTATTCGACTGATGTTGCCAAGATGATTGGGTCGCCGATTTTTCATGTCAACGGCGACGACCCTGAGGCGTGTGTGCGGGTAGCGAGGCTGGCCTTTGAGTATCGGCAGCGGTTCAACAAGGACGTCGTCATCGACATGATCTGTTACCGGCGTTATGGGCATAACGAGACTGACGATCCGAGCTACACGTTGCCGGAGATGTATCGCCGGATTGATGCCAAGGCCACGGTGCGTGAGCAGTACACCCAGGCGTTGATTAATCGGGGCGATTTGACTCGCGACGAGGAGCAGGCGGCTTTGGACGAGTTTCAGGCGGTGCTGCAGTCGGCTTTGGATGAGACCCGCGATCAGACTGACGATGAGGTGCGGGTTGCGCCCAAGCCGGAGCCGATTGGGGTGTTGCCACATGTGCGCACGGCGATTGATGCGGTGACTGTGGAGCGGATTTATGAGGCTCTGACGACGGTGCCGGATGGGTTTGTGGTGCATCCGAAGTTGGCTCGGCAGTTTTCCCAACGTGATGAGATGTTCCGGGCGGGTGAGATCGACTGGGCGTTGGGTGAGGCGATGGCGTTTGGGTCGTTGTTGATGGAGGGGACCTCGGTTCGCCTGAGTGGGCAGGATTCGCGGCGGGGGACGTTTTCGCATCGGCATTCGACGCTGGTGGATTATGAAACGACAGCGGAGTACGTTCCGTTGTCGTCGTTATGTACGGGGTCAACGTCTGTTGCGGGGGCGGGGGCTGGCGGCGGGGGTGGGGCGGGGTCAATGCTGTGGATTTACGACTCGTTGTTATCGGAATATGCGGCGCTGGGTTTTGAGTATGGCTATGCGGTTGCCAATCCTGAGGCGTTGGTGATTTGGGAGGCGCAGTTCGGCGACTTTGCCAACGGCGGGCAGATCATCATTGATCAGTTTGTGGTGGCTGCTGAGGACAAGTGGCAGCAACGTTGCGGGCTGGTGATGTTGTTGCCCCATGGGATGGAGGGGCAGGGCCCGGAGCATTCGTCGGCTCGTGTGGAGCGGTTCTTGTTGTTGGCGGCTGAAGACAACATTCAGGTATGTAATGCGACAACGTCGGCGCAGTTTTTTCATTTGTTGCGGCGGCAGATGATTCATGATGTGCGCAAGCCGTTGATTGTGTTTGCGCCGAAGTCGTTGTTGCGTTCGAAGGCGTCGCGGTCGCCGGTGTCGCAGTTGTTGTCGGGGACTTTTGAGGAGGTGTTGGGTGATCCAGCCGTTGTTGCGGGTGATTTGGACCCGGATTCGGTGAAGCGGGTGATTTTCTGTAGCGGCAAGATCGGTTTGGAGGCAATAGCAGCCCGGGATGCGGTGTCATCACCCGTGGCGATTTGTCGGGTTGAGCAGCTTTACCCATGGCCGTTTGCCGCGGTGGAGCATCACTTGTCACGCTTTGGCAACGCTTCGGAGCTGGTCTGGTTGCAAGAGGAGCCGGAGAATATGGGTGCGTGGAATGCTGTCAAGGGTCGGCTTTATGAGGCGCATGAGTCGACGCATCAGATTCGGCGTATTAGTCGTCCTGAGTCGGGCAGCCCGGCGTGTGGCAGCGCGCGGGTTCATTATCAAGAGCACGAGCAACTCCTTAAATCCGCAATTGAGCTCTAATCATCAGCCGAGCGCCGACGATCATCGGCTGGCAGCTGATCTGGCAAAACAGGCTGGGATTCGGCTGGTTGGTTTGCGGCAACGTCTTGTTTTTGAAAGGGCTGCAAATTGGGAGCTCAAGGAACAAGGTGATCGGGATTCGCATGCTTTTTTGATGGAAGAACTGCAGAAGGCTCGTCCTGATGATCCGGTGTTGTCAGAGGAGGGCACCGACGATGCGTCGCGTTTGGACAGTGAGCGGGTTTGGATTATTGATCCACTCGATGGGACACAGGAGTTTTCTGAGCCTGAGCGGATGGATTGGGCGGTGCATGTGGGCTTAGCGGTAAATGGTCAAGCGGTGTGTGGTGCGGTGGCGTTGCCGGCCTTAGAGGTGGTGTTTTCTACGGCTGAGGAGTTGCCTGAGGCTGAAAGTTATTATGACCGCGAGACGCGGATTGCTGTATCGAGGACTCGTCCGTCACGTGAAGTTGCGGCGGTGGCGACAGCGCTTCAGGCTTCGCTGGTGCCAATGGGGTCGGCGGGAGTGAAGGCGATATCTGTCGTGCGTGGCGTGACCGACGTCTATGTGCACTCCGGCGGGCAATATGAGTGGGATTCGTGTGCTCCGGCTGCGATAGCAGCAGCGGAAGGTTGTGTGGTGTGTCGACTTGACGGCACAGAGCTGCGCTACAACCAGCCCGATCCTTGGTTGCCGGATTGGTTGGTGTGTCGCCGTGATCTGTATCCACAGGTTCGCAAGGTGCTGGACTCGCTTTAGTGAGGCTTGGACAGCTGCCTGCGATGAGATCTGCG
>JAAXHB010000353.1 GCA_012271125.1 Actinomycetota bacterium
GCGGTCAGGCGATCAAAGTCTCTCGTTAAGCCGGAGTCCAGTGCGAGCAGGAAATGTCCCATGGTCGTGGGTTGCGACGGCACTCCGTGCGTGTAGGCTGGAATCACCGTATCTTGATGCTGCTCTGCGAGTTTCAGTACCTGCTCGCGGACCTTGAGTAACTCACGGGAGATGTCAAGCAACGTCGCTCGCACGATCATACGGCGTGTGATGCCATGCAAGTCTTGGCGTGAGCGGCCGACATGAACATTCGAGGCTTCGACACCAACTGCGTCGATGAGCATCTTTTCAAGATCCAGATAGTTCGAGGAGTTCGGAAGCTCTCCATACTGAATCTGCAACTGAGCTTCAGCGATGCGGCTGGCTAGATCTTCCCCTATGACCGCATCAGATTCTGCTAGATTGCTCGGCTTCGCTGACTCCTCGAGTTGGCACGGCCAAAGATCGCCGAAATTCGGTTGATCTGTCGGTCGGCGCCTAACCCCAGCGAGCTCCAACAGTGAGGCTGCATTCGCATCCAGCATGTGGCAAAAGAACGACTGACATGCCGCGGCGGGAATCGTTAGCGGCTCGAGAGCTTCCTCTGCGAAAACTTCGACCATGGCACGAGCAAAAACCCTAGCCTTCTCTATCGCCTCTGGAATCGGCGTGTTGTCACCTAACTCATAAGTGATAGACGGAATGCCATAAGTCTGAAAGAAGTAGTTCTTGGAAGTGCCAAGATCCGAGGTCGGTCGCAGGGCATGCTCAGGTAACGTCCACGATTGTTCGCCAACTTTGCCTAACCAGCGTGGCGCAAAGTCAGCAACGGAAGTTACTTCCTCTGTCGACTGCGTGTAAAAAACATCGCGTCTCGTGGAGTGGAAATCAAGGTTGAGCACTGGCTGTTTACCTTGACTAACCAGACCTTTGATGTGTTGCACGACCGCCCTGACCTCGGGATGTTTCTGAGAAAACCAGTCTCGATTCAGGTCGATCGACCTACGATTGTGTCGCCAATAGCCGAGTTCAACGCCATCGGGATTGATAAGAGGAAT
>JAAXHB010000354.1 GCA_012271125.1 Actinomycetota bacterium
GAGAAGCTCCAGGAGCGTCTCGCCAAGCTCTCCGGCGGGGTAGCAGTGCTCAAGGTCGGTGCCGCCACCGAGGTCGAGCTCAAGGAAAAGAAGCACCGCATCGAAGACGCTGTCAGCACCACCAAGGCCGCTATTGAAGAAGGCGTCGTCGCCGGCGGGGGAGTCACCCTGCTGCGTGCCCAAGACGCCGCAGCCGGTGCCGCCGACAGCCTCAGCGACCCCGACGAACAAACCGGTGCCCGCATCGTCGCCCGCTCGCTTGTTGCGCCGCTCACCCAGATCGCCGTCAACGCCGGTCTCGAAGGCGGCGTGGTCGTGGAGAAAGTGCGCAGCCTCAAAGGTCCCGTCGGTTTAAACGCCGACACAGGCGAATACGAGAACCTCATCAAGGCCGGCATTATCGACGCCGCCAAGGTCACTCGTGCCGCCCTACAAAACGCAGGCTCCATAGCTGCGCTGTTCCTCACCACCGAAGCCGTCATAGCGGATGCCCCCGAGGATGCCGCTGCTGCCGGTGCTGGCATGGGAGACATGGACTTCTAAAGTCTTGTTGGCGCTCAGTCGCCAACACCGGCAACATTTCTGGCGAGCTGTCTTAGGATTTTCCTATGGCAGCTCGTTCGCGTAAAGCCCCCTGGCTTGCGCGCAACTGGCAACCCAACCAGACCAGCGAACCTCGTGAAAACACCCTGCTCGCCTGCGAAGAACCCATGGCAATCGAACTCGACGGCGTGCGAGTCGCCACCACAATGCGCACCCCCGGCAACGACTTCGAACTCGCCGCCGGTTTCTGCTACGCCGAAGGATTGCTCGCCGGTCACAAGGTTCTCGACGTTCGCTACTGCGCCAACGGCTCAGCCGTCGCAACCGATTTCAACGTTGTCTCAGTGTCAACCGGTGGAAAAGCACCCACCCCGACGCCTCGCCTTAATTCGACAACGTCATCATGTGGTTTTTGCGGCACCTCTGAAATCGACGAACTGGTCTCTGCTCTCGGTCCTGTCTCCGGCGATGCTCTCAGCTGGGACGCCCTCGCCTCCGCTCCCGACCGCCTCCGCTCTCAACAGGAATTATTCGACGACACTGGCGCCGTCCACGCCGCCGGGGTTCTCGCCCCCACCGGCGACGTTTCCATTGTCCGTGAAGACGTCGGTCGCCACAACGCCGTCGACAAGGTCATCGGACGCCTCTCCTTCGACGACGCCCTACCCGCCGTCGGCATGGGTCTTGTCGTCAGCGGACGTGCCAGCTTCGAGCTGGTTCATAAGGCCTGGGGGGCTGGTTTTCGAGCTCTGGTAGCGGTCAGCGCTCCAACCGCCCTAGCTGTCTCCACCGCCACCGCCGCCAACCTCCAACTCGCCGGCTTCGCCCGAAACAACTCCCTCACCATCTACACCGACTAAGTCGTATGTCAGTTTTTGAGAGTTTGCGGGCATCACTTCACGATGCTTTGGTTGCAGTCGGTATTGAGCCGCTACCAGAGGTCGAAGTTTTAGAGATCTCTAGGACTCGGGAAAAGTCGCATGGGGATTGGTCGGCGAATGCGGCAATGGTGTGCGCCAAAGCAGCCGGACGCAATCCACGTGAACTAGCCGCTGAGATCGTCGAGAAGCTTGAACTGCCAAAGCATGTAAACAAAGTTGAAGTAGCCGGCCCAGGGTTCATCAACTTTTTTCTCGACAATTCCTGGCTGCACGAGACCTTAAAAGAAATTGTTACAGCAGGCACCGACGATTTTGCTCGACACAATGTCGGCAACGGCACCAAGATCAATGTCGAGTTCGTTTCGGCTAATCCAACAGGACCACTGCATGCCGGCCATGGTCGCTGGGCTGTGTTCGGCGACGCCCTATGCCGGCTCCTTGAACGCTGCGGATATGAAGTGGTGCGCGAGTTCTACATCAACGACCGCGGCCGCCAAACCGACCTGTTCGGCGAATCCCTAGCCGCACATCGAGACGGCAAACCCATTCCCGAAGATGGCTACCACGGCGAATACGTAGCCGAATGGGCTAAAGAAATGCCTGCCGATGCTGACCCACGCGAATGGGGTATCGAGCGTGCCCTCAAAGACCAGTCCGACACGTTGCAGTCCATGAACGTGCACTTTGATGTCTGGTCCAGTGAACAAGAACTAGTCGCTAGCGGCGCAATGGACGAAGTCCTTAAAAAACTTCAAAACCGTGACATGGTCTATGAAGACGATGGAGCGCACTGGTTGCGTTCATCAAAATTCGGCGACGAATCCGACCGCGTCATCATCAAAAGTGACGGTGATCCGACATATCTGCTTCCAGACATTGCCTACCATGTAGACAAGTTCACTCGCGGCGAATCACTCATAGAAATCCTCGGTGCCGACCATCACGGCTACGTGCCAAGAATGCGGGCCGCCCTGGTCGCCCTCGGTTTCGAATCCGACCGCTATGAGGCATTGATCGGCCAAAACGTCACCCTGCGTCGTGACGGCCAAGAGCTGCGCCTTGGCAAACGCGCCGGAGCAATGATTCTCGCCTCCGACCTGCTCGAAGAGGTCGGTGCCGACGTGACCCGCCTCGTGTACCTGTTGCAGTCCATCGACACCACCCAGCTAATCGACTTGGCAATCATCAGCGCCCAGTCAGCCGAAAACCCTGTCTACTACCTTCAATACGCCCACGCCCGCATCCAATCCTTGGGCAGAACCGCCGCCGAGCGCAACATCACCCGCGCACCGCTAGACGCCATTGACCTATCAGTCCTAACCGACGAGCATGAACTAGAGGTGCTGCGCGAACTCGAAGCATTACCTGAAGTGGTGCTAGCCGCCATGACTGCCCGCTCGCCACATCAGGTGACTAACAAGGCACGCGAGCTGTCAGCAGCATTTCACCGCTTCTGGCACAACTGCCCAATCCTGCGCGATGACGTCGCTGCCGAGCTTCAGCAGGCAAGATTGTGGCTCGTGGAAGCCACCCGAATCGGACTGGCCGTCAGCCTCGACGTGCTCGGCGTCACCGCTCCCGACCGCCTATGACCACTCCGCTTCCCCTAGAGCTACTTTCCGACACCGCCACCATCAACACTGGCGACACCAACAACGGCACCCTCTCCGTAGGCGGCTGCGACCTACTAGACCTCGCCGCTGAACATGGCACCCCTCTTTTTGTCTACGACGAAGCTCATCTGCGCAACCGCTGCCATGAAGCCGTCGACGCATTCGGTGACGGCGTCTACTACGCCGCTAAAGCCTTCCTCTGCACAGCAATGGCACGCCTAGCCGTTGAAGAAGGCATGGGCATCGACGTCGCCACCGGCGGCGAACTCCACATCGCCCTCGCCGCCGGCGTAGACCCGCAGCGCCTGGTGATGCACGGCAACAACAAATCCCCGCTCGAACTACAAAACGCTGTCAAAGCCGGTGTCGGGCGCATAGTCATCGACAGTTTCGATGAACTCGACCGCCTCGAAGCCCTGTGCGCCGAATCTGGACAGTCAGCATCGGTAATGCTGCGTTTCACCCCTGGCGTGGAAGCCCACACTCACGCCTATGTCACCACCGGCGGCAACGACTCCAAGTTCGGTTTCAATGTCGCCAACGGCGACGCCGCCCAAGCCATGCGCCGCGCCCAGGCGTCATCACTACTGAATGTGATTGGTGTCCATGCACACATCGGCAGCCAGGTTTTTGATGCCTCTTCGTTCGCTAAGGCGGTTCAGGTCATCGCCGAAGCCGCGGCACCTTTTGACCCTGAAGAGATATGTATCGGCGGCGGGCTCGGCGTGCCTTATGTGGCAGGCGAATCAGCGCCAACGATCACGCAGTGGGGCGAGGTCGTGCACCAGGCCTGCGCCGATGGGGGAGTGACCGCACGAGTCACCGCCGAGCCAGGCCGTGCCATCGTTGCCGCCGCCGCCGTCACCCTCTACACGGTCGGCACGATCAAACCCATTGCATCAGAAAATGGTGAGCACATTCGCACTTATGTCGCTGTCGACGGTGGCATGAGCGACAACCCACGCCCCGTCCTCTACGGCAGCGGTTACGAAGCGTTCCTGCCTCGTTGTCCCCAAGCCGACCGTGACCTAACGGTGACCGTGGTCGGCAAGCACTGCGAATCCGGTGACGTGCTGGTGCGCGACGCTGCCGTTCCCGACGACATCGCTGTCGGCGACGTCTTAGCCACACCGGTGACGGGCGCCTACGGCCATTCCATGGGTTCCAACTACAACAAAGTGCCACGTCCAGCCGTTGTGTTTGTGAAGGATGGCGACGCCCAGTTGGTGATAAGGCTCGAGAACTTTGAGGACTTAGTTCGCTTCGACCTGTAGGTCGGCAAAGGCCACCTGCATTATTG
>JAAXHB010000355.1 GCA_012271125.1 Actinomycetota bacterium
GGCTGTGAGTTTGCCTTGCCTTGCTAACAGTCGTGACGCCCCCCGTTCGGCTCGCACGTCAAGAGGCGACGGGTTGCGCGTAACTTGCGCTAACGCGTCCATCAGAGGCGAATCGGCTTTCAATAAGCGGAACTGTTCGGCCACTTTCTGACCGGCTGCGATAGCAGCGTGAATGCCGGTCAGGTCCTCTTCACCGGCAACGAACGCCGGTATCGGCAACCCGGTCGCAGCGACGTGACGGGTTTCGTCCCAGTGGCCGTTGCTGATCAGGGCGGCCACGTCGTCGAACAGGTCGTTGAAATCGAGCGTGGACCTTACTTCGTCGTCGACCACGTTGCCCAACACTGCTTTCACTGCCGCTATTTGACGGTTCGCCCGGTCCAGTTGTTCGTTGAACTTCAATAACTCGACATGAGCTTGCGCTTGCTTCGATAATGTCACCGGACTGGGTTTAGCTTTCGCAGCCCGCTGAGCACGTTTCAACGCTTGCGTATGCTTGTCGAGCAATCGAACCCCTCGATCTACCATGCCCATGGTTTCTGGCACCTTCACGTCGTTGCGGATGATCTTGTCACGCAACTTGCTCAAACCGCGTGTCACTTTCTGATCGGTTTCCCTCACCGTTTGGCGGGTAGCTTTCGTGGTGTCGTGCAAATCGGAAGTGGTTTGACGCAACCGGGCTTCAGCGTCGGCCTGCGCTGCTGCTGCACCCATCCACTCGGTTCCCTCACGCTCAAAAAACCCTTGAATAAAGTCATCAACCGCGGTCCGATGATCGGCGTGATCGGATTTCACTAACGGCACCGGCGACGAATCCACAATATAATCTGCCCGTTCAGCGAACTCGAGAGCCTCCGCTTTGGCACGTGCGTTGGTTTCCTTCGCAGCAGTTTCCCTCATCTTCTTAGCAAACAACTTCAACTTCGTTCCAGCCTCCGACGCCGACTCGATGATCGGTTTGAACGACTTCGACAACACTTCAATCGTGTCGGAATAACGCAAACGCG
>JAAXHB010000356.1 GCA_012271125.1 Actinomycetota bacterium
GGCTAGGGGAGTGCAGGTCACTATCGTTGAGCGGGATCCCCTCAGAGCACATCAACTCGCTGAGAAACTGCATGACACTTCGGTTTTGGAAGGCGAAATCACCGACGCCGATGTCTTAGAAGAAGCCGACATACGCCGTTGCGATGTGGTCGCTGCCTTAACCGGAGAAGACGAATCCAACATCCTGGCGTGCCTTTACGCCAAAGCCGCCGGCGTGTCTGAAACCGTCGCCGTGGCGCACAAGCTGGCACTGTTGCCGTTGCTTCGCTCCGCTGGGGTCGATGTTGCCACGTCACCTCGAACTGCCACCGCAAACGGAGTTCTGCGCTTCGTGCGAGGCGACGTCGCCGCAGTAGCAACGTTTCTTGCCGGCGACGCCGAAGTTCTCGAGCTAGAGGTTGCTGAGAACTCCCATGCCGACGGCGCAACCGTGGAAGAGCTGCACTTGCCCAAAGACGTTCTGATCGGTGCCATCGTTCGTGACGGAAAAACCCGCATCGCCCGCGGCAAGAGTCGTCTACGAGGGCGCGACCATGTGGTGGCGTTCGCCATGCCAGAAGTGGTCGACGATGTCAACTCGAAGTTCACATGCGGCGAGTCAGCCGCAAAGTAACCCCTAACCGGATCCGTCCCAATCGAATCCGCCCTAATCGAATCCGCCCCAGTCGAGTTCGCTCCAGCCGAACTCGTCCTGATCATCCCGACAGGATTCGCCCTAAACAATTTCGTCCACAAAAAATCAGACTTCCGCGAATTCGGTTTTCGCGGTCGTTGCGGGCACCCTCGCCTGGATCAAGAGCAGAGCGGCAACGACTCCGCAGATCACGCACTCAACTATCAAGACACGAAGATCTGCTGCAGTTTGAACATGAGGCACATCCACTAGAGCAGAAGCTAAGCAAGTCCAGCTCCTGGACTCTGTCGGTATTGGCAGATATTTGCGTGCTGGTCGGACTAGCTGCAATTCTCAGCGGGGCAATTGGACTACCTGACCTTCAAGCCTTGCGCTTTGTCGCTGTGGGCTTTGCGATTCTGTTTCTGACGCTGCTGGTACGCACCCGCATAACAAGACCAGCTCATGTCCAACCTGGACAGGTTTTCGCCGGAATAGGCACGGTTTGGGTGCTGCTCTGGCTACTTGGTGGTGCCATAAACCTTTTGACCGGCACATTTAGTCGACCCGCCGATGCCTTGTTTGAGTCCGCAGCTGGTTTCACCACCACCGCTGTCACCATCTTGGACATTGACAGCGACACCATCTCTAACTCGGTGCTGCTGTGGCGTGCCTCTAACAGCTGGATCGGCGGACTCGTTGGAATTGCCATAGCAGTGCTCGCTATGCCGCTGGCTTTACGCAAGGAAGCCTTGCTGGGTTTCACTTCAGCTCAACAGGGCTATGACCTTGTTCCCAACTCCTCGGTTGGTTTACGTCGAATCATCGCCCTATATGTGGGATTCACCATGGCATGCATCGTCGGTTATGCGCTCACCGGAGTTGACCTGCTCGAAGCAACTGTCATCGCTTTTGGGACAGTGTCCACCGGCGGCTTCGCCCCACACGCTGACTCCCTGAGCGGATATGGCATGGCAACAAGCATTGTCGCCACAGCTGGAATGCTCGCAGCCGGCTCAGGCGTATTCGTTCTCTGGTGGCTAATCAAGGGACGCCTCCAACCGCTGATGCGCTCACAAGAACTACACGCATACCTGTTTTTAGTAGCGGCAACAGTGGCAGTAATCGCAGCAACCACCGACGTCGGCCCTCGCGAAGCGCTCTTCACCGCAGCATCGGTAATAAGTACCACCGGGTTCGCAATCTTGGACTGGACGGCATGGCCAGAAGTCGACACCGACGTACTAATAGTCGTCGTGGCAGTAGGTGCCATGCTCGGCTCAGCCGGTGGGGGAGTGCGCATCATGCGAGCCCGCCTACTGTTCGGATACGCCGCACGAGAACTACGACTACAGCTCAGCCCCAACTCCGTAGTCCCTGTTCGACGCGGCGACACCGCCGTCAACGAACGCACGCTGGAACGAGTCGGCAGCTACGTCGTATCTCATGTCGCCGTGGTCTTCGTAGGGGCACTGTTGTTGGGAATAACGGGCCTGTCGGTAAGCGGATCGTTCTGGGGTTCAATCAGTGCTGTATCAACCCTGGGACCAGCCGCCGGCGAAATCGGCGCTTTTGGACAAGTCGACGAACTGAGCCGTGTAAGTCGCTGGGTTCTTGTGCCGCTCATGTTGGCAGGACGCGTTGCCATCTTGCCGTTGCTTGCCTTCATCATGTTCGCCTTGCACGGGCAACGCATGGCACTACGCCGCACACGCCTAGTGGGCTGGCAAGCCATCGACCACTTCGACCTCCTATACCGCTTCCGCAAATCACGCCTCGCCAAACTCTTTAACCGCGCATCTGCTAACGACATAGCCAGCACGATCAATAACAAAGATGCGAACAACAACGGCGACAATAACGATGACAACAACAACGACGACAATAACGACGATGATGTCAGCTCAGCCACTGCTCAGCTCGACTGGAAATCCCACCGATGACCCCGCCGATGACCCTGCCGATGACCCCGCCGATGACAACATCAAGAACTGAACAAGTTCTCGCCTTAACCACACAAAAGTGGAAATACCGCTCCACCACCGCTCACGTCATCGGCATCGTCTTCACCGCCATCGCAGTCGGAATGCTCCTCTGCGCAGTGTTGGAATGGCTCAGCACCAACCGAGACACCAACGCATTGCTCCTAGCCGCCGCCATCATTGGTGGCTCAGGCCTCGGACTATGGCGCTTCAGCGAATCATCTGAGCTAAACACGAGCCAAGTCTTCGGAACGGTTGGCTGGACTCTGATATTGACGACACTGGCGGGCGCGTTGCCGTACCTGCTAGCGGGGACCTTCGCCGGCAACGGCACTTCAGAAGAAGTCGTCAACAGCATCTTCGAATCCGTCTCTGGATACTCCGGCACCGGCGCGACCGCAATGGTCGACTTCGACACTCCCGGACGTGGCCTGCTCATGTATCGCCAACTAACCCAATGGTTCGGCGGCATGGGAGTGGTCGTGCTCGCAGTAGCCGTGCTGCCATTCCTAGGTGTCGGCGGACTGCAGCTCCTATCAACCGAAGCACCGGGGCATTCATCAGACCGACTCACTCCTCGAGTCAGCGAAACCGCACGCCGTCTCTGGCTGGTCTACATAGCGCTCACCGTCGCATCGGCTCTCATCTTGTGGATGGTGCCGGGCCCGTCGCTCTATGACGCAGTAGCGCACTCTTTGACCCTTGTATCCACCGGAGGCTTCTCACCGTATGGCGAATCCATCAGTCATTTCCAAAGCTCACTCGTCGAGATCATTGTGTTGGCATTCATGGTGCTCGGAGGGGTCAACTTCGCCCTGCACTGGCGAGCTCTCACTGGCTCAGTCGGTGCATATTGGCGTGATAGTGAGTTCAAGTCATACATGATGACCTTGGCTTTGGCGTCGGCAACCGTTGTAACGCTGCTCTGGCTTTTCGACGACCTCTCTATACGCCAAGCCTTGAGAGCTGGTGTGTTCAACGCCATCTCATTAGGCACCAGCACTGGATATTCCAACGCCTCAGGCAGCGGCACATTCTCCGACTACGTGACATGGGCAGCCGGTGCGCAGTTCGTGTTGCTGTTCTTGATGGTCGTGGGCGGTTGCACCGGCTCAACAGCCGGAGGCATGAAAATGATGCGAATTCAGGTGCTTGGCATCGCCACCTTGCGCTCAGTGCGCCACGCCCAAACACCACGAATGATCCTGCCCGTGCGTCTCGGCACAATGACCGTTCCAGAGCGAATCGTGTCACGTATGGTCGGGTTCTTCTTGCTCTATGTGCTGTTAGCAGTGTGTGGAACAATCGTTCTCACCGCCTTGGGATCACATCTAGACACGGCACTCGGAGCGTCCATCTCAGCACTAGGGAACATGGGTCCCGCTCTCGGCGACGCAGGCCCCACGGCCAGCTATTCGCAGGCATTCTCTCAACCAGCACGGCTTGTGCTTGCCGGCTTGATGATCATTGGACGCCTCGAGATCATGACCGTGTTATTGATGGTGGTGCCGTACTTACGCTATGTCGGCGTCCAACCCCGCTAAGCCACTTCTGTCATTTGCGCCTAGCCACTTTCAAACCTGCTCCAACGCCCTTCCTTGCGCTAATCACCGTCAAGACATAGTCCGCCAACAGCACGCACACGCAGATCACGCCAAGAACGTGCACAGCTTCGAATTGATTAGGCCAGTTAAACCCTGGCGGATAACGCCATCGGTATTGCTGAATTAATACGTACAGAGCAGCAATTCCCAAACTCAACGATGACACCAACGGCAAAAGCGAACGCATAAAGCGTGCGCTCGTTATTAACAATGCAACAACACTTGCTGCGACGACACCTGCCGCGATCGCCCCACCACTTTCTGGATATAGGAGCGATCCCGTTGGCATATTGACGACAACAGCAACTCCGGTCACCAATGCTCCAATGACAAGTGCTCTTGTCGAAGTCGCAAAGCGGGTCTTCGGTGACGACGGCATCAACCCCTTAAGCGTTAACCCCTGAAAAATTAACCATGGCAGTGCGGGCTCATCAATCGCCGACGCCGTTGACATTGATGCGTTTGACCAGCTCTGCTGTCGTCGCCCCCGTAAAGCCAAAAACAGACACAGAACTATCGAACCTGCCGAAACAATCAGCGCTCGGTTAATCCAACGCTGCGGCGTCCAAACCATCTCCACAGTCACCGCAGTATTTGTCGCAGGGACTAGCCATCCGTTTGCAAACCCATCAATAACGACAGGCTCACCCAAATCAACATCATCCCCAACGATTCGTGCCTGCCAGCCCCGATTATGGCTTTGTCCCAACACCAACCACCGCGATTTCTTAGATGGCAAAAGCTTCACCGTGTAATGAGTGTCCGAATGTCGTATCGCTTCAACCACAGGACGAGCCTTATCACCTTGCTCGCCAACACCATCCGACCTGTTCAAGTCCCCAGCTGCCCCGCCATCCGCACCGCCCACCACATCATCTACCCCGTTTGTAAACACCAGTTGATCAATGTTCAGCCCGCTGATTTCTCCAGACGTTGTCGTGATCACAGAATCATCAAGCACAAC
>JAAXHB010000357.1 GCA_012271125.1 Actinomycetota bacterium
GGCTGCAGGTCACGGACTCGGCGTTGTTCGACGAGAGAGGCGGGCATGAAACCTCGCAAGCCAATGTCGACGATGAGGCCGCCTTTGACGACCTCGATGACTTGGCCGGTGACGGGAGTTTCGGCTTCTTTGAGTTGTTCGATGTTGCCCCAGGCTCGTTCGTATTGGGCGCGTTTTTTGGAGAGGACTAGGCGGCCTTCTTTGTCTTCACGGGTGATGACGAGAGCTTCGATAGTGTCACCAAGGGAGACGATTTCAGACGGGGTGACGTCATGGCGGATGCTGAGTTCGCGGGCGGGGATGACGCCTTCGGACTTGTAGCCGATGTCTAAGAAGACTTCATCGCGGTCGACTCGCACGACGGAGCCTTCGACGATTTGTCCGTCGGTGACGGTGACCATGCTGGTGTTGTAGAAGTCGTCGAGATTGGTTTCGCCGAGGTCGTAGTCGACGATTTGGCGGGGGGTGTAGGTACCGTCGGGGTTGAAGGTGCCCATGTCGGCGATATCTGGGGCGTAGGTGCTGTTGTCGTTGAAGTTGTTGTTGTCGTCGTTAAGGGACGCGTCGGCGGCAGCGTCAGTTAGCAGTGTTGCGAGGTCTGTCATATCGGGGGTTAAGGGTACAAGTTATGACTTGGAATCTGCCCAGGTTCGTCCGATGTTTAGTTCGACTTCGAGGGGGACTCGGAGTTCGTAGGCGCCGCTCATGACATCGTTGGTTAATTCGGTGGCTGCTTCGGTTTCGTCGGGGGGGGTTTCGACGATGATTTCGTCGTGGACTTGCAAGACGATGCGGGATTTGAGGTTGCGTTCGGTGAGGGCGTGGTCGAGGCGGATGAGGGCGACTTTGAAGATGTCGGCGGCGAGGCCTTGGATGCCGGCGTTCATGGCTTGGCGTTCGCCGGCTTGGCGAAGGTGGGCGTTGGAGCTTAAGAGTTCGGGGATTTGGCGACGACGCCCAAAGAGGGTTTCGGTGTAGCCCTTTTGGCGGGCTTCGTCGACGGTGCGTTGCATGTAGTTGCGCACTGCGGGGAAGGCGGCGAAGTATGCCTCGAGGATTTCGGAGGCTTCGGAGGTTTCGATGTTGAGGCGTTGGCTGAGGCCGTATGCCTCCATGCCGTAGGCGAGTCCGTAGGAGACCATTTTGGCTTTGGCTCGCTGTTCGGTGGTGACTTTTTCAGGTTTGACGCCGAAGACGCTGGCGGCGGTGGCGGTGTGGACATCGTCGCCGGCTTCGAAGGCGGCGATTAAGCCGGGGTCTTCGGCGAGATGGGCGATGCAGCGCAGCTCAATCTGGTTGTAGTCGGCGACGAGGAGTTGGTGTTTGGCGGCGGCGACGAAAGCGGTGCGGAAGACTCGTCCACGTTCGGAGCGCACGGGGATGTTGTGGAGGTTGGGGGCGTCTGAGCTCAGGCGGCCGGTGCGGGCGACGGTTTGGTTGAAGGTTGCGCGAATGCGGTTATCTTCTTCGACTTCGTTGAGGAGGCCTTCGCCGTAGGTGGAGCGGAGTTTTTCGAGCTCTCGGTATTGGAGGAGGGCGTCGACGATTTCGTGCTGGTCGCGGATTTTTTCTAGGGAGGAGGCGTCGGTGGAGTAACCGGTTTTAGTTTTTTTAGCGGGGGTGAGGCCGAGTTCGTCGAAGAGGAGTTGGCCGAGTTGTTTGGGTGAGTTGACGTTTATGTCGCGGTTGGGGCCTGCGGCGTGGAGGACGGC
>JAAXHB010000358.1 GCA_012271125.1 Actinomycetota bacterium
TCGGCGCAATGGCCTACCAGTAGGTGCGAACATCAGGCGGGTGTAGTTGGGGTCGGGACGAGAGAAAGCACCAACACGGCCCTCTTCTATGGCCACGATGGAACTTCTAGGCACCTTTACCTCCAAGCCAATCGAGGTCTCGACGACGACATGGGTTGGCGTCTCCTCAATGATGGTGCCGGCGAGTCGGCTACCATCAACGAGGAAAATGGACACCGACGAGTCGGCGCGGCTATCCTGCGCCTCGGCGTCTAAGGGCATTGCCACTTGGACTAGGATCCAGACCACCCACGAGACCCATTTGATCTTCTCGACCCGGTTCCAGCCTTTCGATCCCTTCAATCGCATCATCGCAACATCCTCATAGTGGACGGCAAATACGGTGAGCATGACGAATGTAGTGTCTCAACCCTCTATGTAACCAGGGCAAGGTTCCAATGCAAAGGCCCCCGGACGGCTCTTAGGCTATCCGGGGGCCTTGTTTCAATATCCTATAAATCGGGGAAGGTTCCAAATGATTCGGACGTCGGACGGCTCCTCAGATCTTCTTTTTAAGGAAGTGGAGCAGTGGGCCATCACAATAGACGACTGCGACCAACTCCCAGCCTTGGTCCCCCAAACGGTTAAGTTCTTGCTCGGCTGAATCGGGATTGTGATCGTTAACAACCCGATATTCAAACTTGGCGTTCTTGGCGTTGTTCTCTCTTGGATTGGCCATCTTCCGTTCTCCTTGAAATTGGCTGCAAGCAAAGAAGAAAAAGAGGTTTCAACCCCCTATCAATCCCTTTCGATTCCTTCAGTCGCATCATCGCAATATCCTTATGGTGGGCGTTAAATGCGGTGAGTATGGCGAATGGAGTAGGTGCCGCCCCATTGCGTCTAGGCTGATTAGGTAGCGGTAGCAATCACTCGCATTGTTTAACCTCACCCCAAGACCGCCCCTCAACGGCTGTGGCGGCTAGCCGCTGATAAACCCGCACGTAGTCGATTTCAAGACGTTGCGGCCAAATGCTCTCATCAACGCCCTGACTCCCACCCCAACTGCCGCCAACAGCCACGTTAATCAAGAGATGAAAGGGGCGGTCGAAGGGCCATTGGCGGTAGTCGGCCTGCGGGTCGGCGAGGCGTTCATTGGCAAAGGAAAAGTAGAGCCTGTCGTCGACAAACCCGCGAATCCACTCGCGCGTCCACTCGACCGCATAAACGTGGAACTGAGAACGCGCCGTCGGCACCTTGAATTGAGCCGTCTTGTGGGTTCCCAACAAATGATGATAGGCCCGGGTGTGAACGGAGGCGTGAACGACATCTGGATCAAAGCCAACGTGCTCGACGATGTCGATCTCGCCGTTGTCGGGCCAGTAACTCTCGCCGCCGTACGTGTCGTGGGTGGGTAACATCCAAACCGCTGGCCAAGTGCCGCGGCCCGAAGGCAGGCGAGCGCACACCACAAAGCGACCGTACGTCCAGTCGCGGCGCGAGACCAAACGCGCCGAAGTGTACTCACGGCCCTGGTAGGATTCGCGATGTGCTTCAACGACGAGTACGCCGTTCTCTACGCGGGCGTTTTGCCGCCGCGCCGTGTAGTACTGCAACTCTTGATTGCCCCAGCCATGGCCGCCGAGGTCGTAGTCCCAATTCGCCGGATCGGGCAAGCCCTCGCCAGCGAATTCATCGGCCCACACCAGCGACCACTTTTCCGCGTCAGCCACTAC
>JAAXHB010000359.1 GCA_012271125.1 Actinomycetota bacterium
GACGGCGACGCCGCCTATGAAGGGCACGAGGAGGCTGAAGCCGGTGACGAGCATGGCGGCTCGTCCGAGACGTTGGATTAGTTCAAGGTCGGTTTCGAATCCGGCGGTTACTAGTAGTAGCGCCACCCCGATCCAGGTGACCGCGAAAAGTGCGCCCGAGGATATGACTTCTTCTGGGACGAACCATTCGAAACCGGCTGGCCAGATTTTGCCGAAGATGGATGGGCCGAGAACGACGCCGGCGGCGAGGTGTCCGATGACCGATGGCAGGCCTATGCGGTAGAGAGCCCAGCCAAGAACTCGGGCGATGGCGACTAGTGCTAGCAGCTGAGTCCAAAAGACCAGGAGGTCGTGTTCGCTTAAGGAGGTGAGGCGGGAGGCTTCGTTGGCACCTCCGGCAGCAAGTATTGAGGTGAGCATGTGGGTGTCAGTCTGTCACAGGCTGACGTCTACGAAGACGGGAGCATGGTCGCTAGGTGGGTCGTCCTTTGGACCTTTGCGTTCGTTGCGGTCGACAAGGCAGTAGGTGGAGGCGTCGGCGACGGGTTTGGAGCCAAGCAGCAGGTCGATGCGCATGCCCTTGCGGTTGGCGAATGAGCCAGCACGGTAGTCCCACCATGAGAACAGGCCGCCGTCGTCGTGATGGATGCGGAACAGGTCAGTGAGTCCCCAGTCCATTAGCTCTTCTAGGCGTTGACGTTCCGGTGGGCTTGCGTGGGTGCGGTTGGTGAACTTGGCGGGGTCGTGGACGTCACGGTCGTCGGGGGCGATGTTGAAATCGCCAACAAGGACGACGGGGTCAGACGGGGCGCATTGCTTGTCTAGGGATTGCTTGAGTCGCTCTAGCCAGCTGAGCTTGTATTGGTAGTGGGGGTCGTCGAGGGAGCGTCCGTTGGGGATGTAGCAGGATGCGACTCGCACATCGCCACAAGTTGCCCAGGTGACGCGAGCGTCTGGGTCTTCTTCGATACCGTCGCCGAAGCCGTTGAGCGGGTCGGCGATGCCGACTTTGCTCAAGATGGCGACACCGTTCCAGCGGAGTTGGCCGTGAATGTGGCAGTCGTAGCCAAGTGCATTAAACGTTGCTTCGGGGAAGTCGTCGTCGACCATTTTGGTTTCTTGAAGGCACAAGACGTCAGGTTCGAAGGCGTCTAGCCAGTTGACGACTCGGCTGAGGCGAGCCTT
>JAAXHB010000360.1 GCA_012271125.1 Actinomycetota bacterium
GATGCCATCCTCGTTGTCGGCTCATTTACCGTTGTCGGCGCAATCCGAACCGCGGTCAACGATGACCCAACTGTCTTGTCAGCTCAGCCACTAGACGGGTAGCGTCAGCAGCAATGTCAAACAGAACTTTGATCATTTGCAAGCCCGATGCGGTCGAACGTCGCCTAGTAGGCGAGATCATCGGTCGACTTGAAAACAAGGGATTGCGACTACTCGCTGCGGAACTACGCACCCTCAGCAACGACACCCTTGCACAGCACTACTTTGAACATGTCGACAAACCCTTCTACGGCGACTTAGTCGCTTTCATGGGCCGCGGCCCAGTGCTTGTAGCAGTCGTCGAAGGCCCAGAAGACACCTATGAAATCGTGCGCAACCTAATGGGTGCCACCAACCCACGCAATGCCGCCCCCGGCACCATCCGCGGCGACCTCGGCAACCTGCTAACCGAAAATCTCATCCACGGCAGCGACTCAGCAGAATCGGCTGAAAGAGAAATAAGCATCTTCTTTCCTGAGCTCTAACGATTAGAGCCAAACACCTTGGCACAACTAAGATTCGCCAAGAATGCCAAACACCCCCCAAGCACGACCACAATCACCAGCGCTGCCAGCCCCTAACCGGTCACCCAATAATGGTCGCGCTACCGGCACCACCAGAACGTCCAGTACTAGCAGAACGTCCAGTACTAGAGCATCCAATAACAGCCGCCCTGCTGTCAGTCCAATCGCTAGAAAGGGATGGTTCGGTAGCCGTGACATAGCTCTTGACCTAGGCACGGCCAACACGGTCATGCTTATCCCCGGCGAAGGCATCATTCTCGATGAGCCTTCCGTCGTTGCTGTCAACACTCGCACTGAAAAAGTTCTCGCCGTCGGCAGTGAAGCCAAAGAAATGATCGGCAGAACCCCGTCTCATGTCCAAGCAGCACGTCCCCTACGAGACGGTGTCATCGCCGACTTCGACATGTGCGAAGAGATGTTGCGAGCCTTCATAAGGCGTGTCCACAGGCGTCGCTGGATCAAACCACGCATGGTCATCGCCGTGCCCTCGGGCATCACTGGCGTAGAACAACGCGCAGTCCAGGAAGCCGCCGAGTTCGCAGGAGCGCACAAGCCGGTCAAGATCATCGAAGAACCAATGGCAGCAGCAATCGGTGCCGGCATGCGCGTCTGGGAACCTGTCGGCAACATGAT
>JAAXHB010000361.1 GCA_012271125.1 Actinomycetota bacterium
GTCGTCGGTGGTGTAGGTGAAGGTGTCTTGTGTGATGGCTGGGTCGCTGCCGGCGAGGGTGTAGGTGAAGCCGTCGTTGGTGCCGTCGCTGTTGGTGTCAGCTGGGGTGGCGGTACCTACAGCGGGACCGGAGTCAATGGCGAGGTTGGTGCAGTCGGCGGAGCAGACATCGTTATCGGTGACAGGAATTTCGACAGTGAAGGCATCGGTGTCATTGCGGGTGCCGGTGGCGGTGTCGTCAAGCAGGCGATCTTTGATGTTCGCTCTGAGTGTGACGGTGGCGGAATCGACGCTGCCGAGGGTGGAGTATTCAAGAGAGTCGATGGCGACTAGATCGTCATCGGCGGTCAAGGTCAACACGATGTTGCCGTCTTGGACTATGGCGGTGCCGACCGATGGGCCGCGGGTGATGACCACGTCCTGGCAGCCTTGGAGGCAGCGGTCGTTGTCGGTGACATCGATTACACGATTGACGGCATCGACACGGGTGAATGAGTGGGTGTCGTCACTGAGGTCGTCAAGGTTGGAGGGGCTTATACCGACGGTGACGTTGACAGCTGTGTCGGAACGGTCGGTGATGTAGGAGAATGTGACCTCATCAACAGCGGCGTCGCCGTCGGCGAGCGAGAAAATGATGTCGTCGCCGTCATCGGAAACTGTTGCGGTACCGATAGCTGGCGGGGTGTCGATGCGCAGACCGGTGCAGCCAGCGCCGCAGCCGTCGTTGCGGAGAACGTCAATGGTTTCGGAGAAGGCAGCGAGGCCGGAGCGAGGACGTCTGAGGATGCTGTCGTCGTCGAGCACGTCGGTGGCGTTTATGTTGATAGTCACGGTTGCCTTGGTGCCAGAGACGTTTACCTTCTCCGTGAGCGAATCGTTGTCATGGTCGTAGAAGTAGCCGTAGGTGAAGGAGTCTTGGAGCACGCCGGGGTGCTCGAGTTGGGTCAGTGTGAAATGAGCGGAGTTGCGGAGCTCAAGGTTTTCGCAATCGATGGGGTTGGATGGGGCGGGATTGTCACGACACTCGTGGGCGTCGAGGATGTCGACCATGCCATAGGAGGGTTCGTCGATGACTCGGCCTTCTCCGCAAACGTCGAGGCAGGAATCGTTGAATTCGAGAAGGTGATAGCCGTTGACAACGCCCACGCCGGTTCTCTCAACTGTGAAGGAGTCGGGGCGGACAACGTCTTGGTCGGAGGTGGTGATGATCACCGTTGCTGGCACGTCGGAGCCGTCAGTTGTGTAAGCGAGCGAAGTGGAATCGGTGATGATGTCGGAGCTGGTGAGTACGTACCTGATGCGGCCGGCTTCTACGGTGGCAGTGCCGACATCGGGCTGGGTGGTGA
>JAAXHB010000362.1 GCA_012271125.1 Actinomycetota bacterium
CACCAATAGTGCAAGCCGAACCGATCACTCACAACAACGTGAACACCATCAAATCCTCGAAATCCATCACACCAGCTCCTTTCTGTTTGGCCTACTCAAACGACCGATAGCACATGGTTTCGCCATCCAGTGTCGTCTTGATCGATTTGACACTAAACCCGAGCTCCTCATAGAAACCCAGGTCCAGCTGACTTGCCTTCTCGTCACACGACTTGCGCAAGTCGGCAGTGGGGAACACGTGCGGCGTGCCTCCGAAATGCGTGCACCACATGGTTAGTGCAAGAGACACTGCATCCCAGTTTGCTAAAATCGGGTGTGGGGGGCGCAGGGTGGTTAGGGTCTCATTTCTAATCTGATCCCAGGGAACAAAGTTGGCGCAGTATTGATTGACACGGCGCAGCAGCCAGTCACAGCCTGATGACGTCACCTCCCTCTCCGCATGCTCTGCTATGCGTGCGCAATCCTGCTCAAGCAGGGAGATCGGTTCAGGGGGCACCGTAGTCGTCGTGGTGGTAGTCGTGGTGGTGGTGGTGGTCGTTGTGGCCGCCACTGGCACAATCTTCAAAGGCGAGCTAGTGCGAACATATTTGCACCCCGCGCCCCCGATCAACGTGAACACACAAACCGCTCCGACCAACACTCGTCGCACCATCACGCCACCTCCGTTCCATTATCCCACCTCGCCACAACAGTGACATTCAAATTCAACCGAGAAGTATCACGCGGGTCATCCCACGGATGCAACTCGATATCGACATTGTAGTTAGGAGGTGGTTGATCAATGTGCAAATGAGTGTGCGAAAACCACGAATTGAAATAGTCGCGGAACCATTGAATCACCTCAGGGGTGAGGGCACGCGCTGGGCCTGCGAACACATTAGGTCGACGTTTCATGATTCCTCCTCGGGAAATAGTGGGGTTTCGATCATCGCCGGCGGCGAATAACGAGCCTCGATCTCGGGAATCATTCTCCGAATCCAAGCAACAGCTTCCTTAATGTTCTTCTCAGGATTCGCCGACAGCATCGTCCAATCCGCGGCACGATCAAACTCGCCGCCAACGTAAATGACCGCATGATCCAAAGCTACGTAAGCGACAAAATAGTGGTCGGAACCGTGCAAACGCTGCCACCGAGTATGCCACTCGTGCCAAGTGGTGCCACCCCAACCTGTGGGGGTGCGATACAAAAACACTTGAGGCGTGACCTCGATCTGAGTCGGATACTCGGGAACATCAGGATTGCTAGTAGTCAGACCAAACGGCTTATGTTTATGTGCCATTAGAAGCACACCTCCCTGTTAGATAGTAGTGGAGTTCGTTGAACGACAACTCACCCCTACGGTAACGTTCCCTCAGCAATCGCACTCGGCCTTCCCGTGGTCCAAAGGGACACGCAACGACACCTTCAACTCGGCACCCTCGACAGGGGCCAACAGGTTAGAGTCGCCACGTTCCACCTTGTCGATCAACCACACAGGGTCGAGGCTGGCGATCAGTTCCGACAACAACTCGCGATTAGATTTGCGAGTCAATTCTTTATGGGTTTCTTTGTAAGACATGATGTCTTCTCCTTCTGATAGGACATTGGCATAAATTGTGCGCCACTCGTCGAGGCTGTGGTGCGAGAGGTAGCAATTGAGGGTGGCTTCCTCGTCGTTCCAGTAGCGGCTCGAGTGACACACGCGGTGACGCTACCACATCGGCCGGTCTTTCGCAACCTTGTAAGGTCGGAAGCCTATTTGCAGTCCGGGCAGCGACTTCGGATCAATGATCGTTTGACGCATGTGGATGGTGGCGATGAAATCTTCGGTGTCGTTGAAGAACAGGTTCGAGTCTCGCAAGCCGTCGATCAGGGC
>JAAXHB010000363.1 GCA_012271125.1 Actinomycetota bacterium
GGTGCTATCGGCCAATGCGCCACACCCTCAAGAGTTTTCAAAGGCCGCAAACTCCCCGGGCGACACGGTGCCGAGAAGGTCACCACCCTAAACCTGCAAGTCGTCAAGGCCGATCCAGAGGCCGAGGTGTTGCTAGTTCGTGGCTCAGTACCAGGACCAAAAGGCGGCACGGTAGTTGTACGCAACGCCGTCAAGGGCACCAAGTAAAGACCCGCCCCCAAGAAGTATTCCCCAGAGATATTCCCCAGAAGTATTCCAATGACTCAAGTTTCTGTAGTTGACCAGTCGGGCAAATCCGTCGGCAAGGCTGACCTCAGCGACGCCGTCTTTGGCGTCACCCCAAACTTGGCTGTCATGCATCAGGTCGTGAACGCTCAGCTCGGTGCCCGCCGTGCCGGAACCCACAACACCAAAACCCGCTCTGAGGTCGCCGGCGGTGCCGACAAGCCATGGCGTCAAAAAGGCCCCGGTCGTGCCCGCCACGGCTCGATCCGCACCCCGCAATGGCGTGGCGGGGGAGTGGCGCACGGCCCCAAGCCCCGTAGCTACGCCCAGCGCACCCCCAAGAAGATGAAGCGCCTCGCTCTGGTGTCTGCGCTTTCTGATCGGGCGCAGTCTGAGCGGGTCATCGTGGTCGACAAGTGGAACTTCGAAACGCCCCGCACCAAAGAAGCCCAAGCCGCTCTAGGTGCCGTGGGTGCCGACGGCAAGGTGCTGATCGTGCTCGGCACCGACGACATGAACGCCATGCGCAGCTTCGCCAACCTGCCAAGCGTTCACTGCGTGTCCTCCGGCGAGCTGAACACTTACGACGTTTTGAACAGCGACTGGGTCGTGTTCACCCAAGACACACTTACTGCAACTTCTACACCTATTAATAACGACGACGGCAGCAGCGACGTAAATACTGACGTCGACACCATCAGCGACGCCAGTGCTAATGACAACGACGACAATAACGACGACGGTGGCGACAATGCGTGAGCATCATCAAGTCATCTTGCGTCCGGTTGTGTCCGAAAAGAGCTACGGCCTACAAGCCGACAACGTCTACACCTTCGTTGTCGCCCCCGATGCCACCAAACCCGAAATCCGTGCCGCGGTGGAAAACCTTTTTGACGTGAACGTATTAAAGGTCAACACGCTCAACCGTAAAGGCAAAACCCGTCGCCGTCGTGCCGGTCGAGCCATGATCATCGGCCAACGCCCCAGCACAAAACGAGCCTTCGTCACTCTCGCCGAGGGCGACTCAATTGACCTCTTCGAGAATTAGGCAAGAGCTAGAACAATGGCAATCCGCAAACGCACCCCGTCAAGCCCAGGCCGTCGCTTCCAGACCGTCTCGGACTTCGCTGAGATCACCCGCTCGACCCCGGAGCGCAGCCTTGTTGTCAAGCATTCCTCCACCGGTGGACGCAACAACCATGGCCGCAAAACCGCACGTCATCGTGGAGGCGGACACAAAAAGCGCTACCGGGTCATCGACTTCAAGCGTGAAAAAGAAGGCGTCCCTGCAACAGTCGCCACGGTCGAATACGACCCAAACCGCACCTGTCGCATCGCACTACTTCACTACCACGACGGTGAAAAGCGCTACATCCTCGCCCCCAAAGGCGTCGAAGTCGGCGATGTTTTGAACTCCGGCCAAGCCGCCGAAGTGCGTCCCGGCAACGCCATGGCACTGCGCTACATCCCTGTCGGCACCGTCGTTCACAATGTTGAACTCAAACCCGGCGGCGGCGGACGCCTAGGACGAAGCGCCGGTGCCAGCGTCCAGCTGCTCGCCAAAGAAGGCCGCTTCGCCACCTTGCGCTTGCCGAGCACCGAAATGCGTCGAGTCAACATTGAATGCCGAGCCACCATCGGCGAAATTGGCAACGCCGAACATGAGCTAATCAAGCTCGGCAAAGCCGGTCGCAACCGCTGGAAGGGCGTCAAGCCCCAAACCCGTGGCGTGGCGATGAACCCGGTCGACCACCCCCTCGGTGGTGGCGAAGGCAAGTCCTCAGGCGGCCGCCATCCCGTGTCACCGTGGGGCAAGCCCGAAGGCCGCACCCGGGCACGCAACAAACCGTCCGACAAGATGATCATCCGCCGTCGCCGCACCCGCGGCGCACGCCGATAGTCGCCAAGCAGAAGTAGGTAGGCAAGCAACTATGCCCAGAAGCGTCAAAAAGGGCCCGTTCGTGGATGCGCATCTGCTCAAAAAGATCGACGCCCTCAACGACAAGAACGAAAAAAAGGTCATCAAAACCTGGTCACGCCGCTCCACGATCATCCCCGACATGGTCGGCCACACCCTCGCCGTCCACGACGGACGCAAGCACGTGCCGGTCTACATCACCGAATCAATGGTCGGACACAAACTCGGCGAATTCGCCCCCACCCGCACATTCCGCTTCCACGCCGGCCAAGAACGAGGCACCCGCCGATGACCGGCCCCAAGCTCAACGAGCGTGCCGGCACCCGGGCGAGCGTGCGTTACCTGCGCACCTCTGCGTCGAAGGCTCGTGCGGTGCTGAACATGATTCGTGGCGAGAGCTGCCTCGACGCTCAGGAGATTCTGGCGTTTTGCGAGCGCGGCGCGGCTGAACCCGTGGCGAAGGTTCTCAACGCTGCCATGGCCAACGCCTCCCACAACGACGGCCTCGACCCCGAAGAGCTCTACATCTCGGCTTGCTACGCCGATGAGGGCCCGACCATGAAACGTTTCAAGCCTCGTGCCCGTGGCCGTGCGACGAAAATCATGAAACGCAGCTGTCATATCACGCTGATCGTGACCCGCTATGAAGACGACGAACTCGAGAAGCTGCGCGAACGCCGTGCTCGCATCGGAGCATCTTCGGTGACTGCTACAACTTCTCGCCGCCGCCGTGTCGCCCGCTCCCGCGGCGAAGACGACGAGACAACGGACGAGACAACGACTGACGAGACCCATGACGAAATCACCGACGACATCATCGACGACGATTCCACTACTACAACGACTGACATCTCAACCGACGACTCGTCTACTTCTGATACCGACAACGACGCCTCCGATGACGCTGAAACTTCTGATGCTGTTTCCGACGACGATGCCTCCGACGACGCCTCCGATGACACTGAAATTTCCGATGCTGTTTCCGACGACGACACCTCCACAGACAGTGACGCTGACGCCGTTGACGAATCCTCTGCTGAAACCGACGAAGCCCCAGCAGAGGCTGCGGATGAAGAACCAGTGGTAGAAGAGACCGTTGAAGACGAACCCGTAG
>JAAXHB010000364.1 GCA_012271125.1 Actinomycetota bacterium
CCGGCGAGCGGGCTGTTGATCTGGCATGTGGATGGGAGCAATGAGCTTTTTGATCGCAACGAGCGTGAAGAGCACAAGGGCGTTGATCTGGAATGCGCCGACGGGCTTTTTACCGGCACGACTCTTAATCCGGTTTCGGGCAAGGACAACTTGGATAACTGGTCAAGAGGACTCCGTATTGTCGGCGGCAACTCGGGCGATGCGGCCGATATCTGGTATAGTTTTCCGGACTCGATGCACTTCACGCCGTATACCAATCCCTCTACAGCAGGCCAGCATGGCAATAACCAGAGCGTGTTCACGGGGATCGCGGTGCAGAATATTAGGCAGGACACGACGAATGGCATCGTGCGCGTCGATATCCGCTTTATCCCATTAGCACCAACGGATGTAACGGCAGTTGGCAGCGACGGGCAGGTGGCCTTGAGTTGGTCGGTGCCCACTGCTAACCAGGCCACCATCACCGGCTGGAAGTATCAGGTCGGCACTTTGGCGGGTACGGACACGACCTGGGCGGCGTGGCAGGCGGTGGCGTCAAGCGATGGTTCCACGCGCCGCGACACGGTTTCGGGGTTGACCAATGGCACGTCGTACACCTCTAAGGTGCGGGCGTTCAATTTGACGGGAGACGGTCCGCCTTCGGCGGCGAGCGCGGTGGTCGTGCCAGCGGGGCCACCCAGACTAGACGACGGCGACGAGTCCGCTACTCCTAGGTCTGCTGGTCAACAACACCGAGTATCTCTTTGAAGTCCGGGCTAAAAACGCGGTCGGCTACAGCCGCGCGACGGTGGCCTACGGCAAGCCTCGGCATACGATAGCCGGGCCGGTGAAGGTGGCCTATGCCGAACGGAACACCGGTGCGGTGGCGACCTACCAGAAGCGCACGAGTACACTGTATCCCACATCGGATTCGTTCACCTGGTCGGTGGAAGGAACCGACGCCTCGTCTTTCCGCATAGATGCGTCCGGGACGTTGCGGTTTACGTCGTCGCCCGACTTTGAGGCACCGACCGACGCCGATGGTGACAATGTTTATACGGTTCAAGTGCGGGTGACGCCGTCGTCTGTGCCGCCGGTTGTGCAGGCGTTGCCAGCGCCTCGTTTGCTCAAGACGGTGACCGTCACGGTGTCGAATGTGGACGAGGCGGGTCAGGTGGCCTTGTCGTCGGAATCGCCGGTGGTGGGTACGGTGCTGACGGCGACGGTGAGCGACCCGGATAGCGTGTGGACGTCGACGGTGGCTTGGCAATGGTATCGGCTTGCGAGCGGGTCGTCGGCTGGTACGGCGCTTGAGTCGGCGACGTCGGCGAGCTACACGCCGCAGGCGGCGGATGTGGGGTCTTGGCTGGTCCTACCGGGATGGGCATGGCGCAGAGAAGAAGGCACAGAGATGCACACAACCCTACGGAAGATACTCT
>JAAXHB010000365.1 GCA_012271125.1 Actinomycetota bacterium
ACCGTGTCTTGAGTGATACCACGCAAAGCGCCGGAGGCGGCGGGCGGGGTGATGAGGGTGTCGCCGAGAGCGGCAAATATGTTTTCGCCGGTGCATTCAGAAACCATGCCGGCGGGGTTCAACATGATGGCTTCGTCGTAGCCGGCACGCAGAGCCTCCATTTTCGCGAGCGTGGAATTGGCGTAATTGCCGGTGGTTTTAGACGCAGGGGGCATGATGTTGTGATCGTGGCGTGCCCAAGAGGAAATTTTCATGCGCACGCCTTTGGTGAGGGCGTCGTCGCCGAGGTAGGCACCCCAGGGCCATACGGCAATCGCGACCTCGGTGAGACAATCAGTGGCGGCGAGACCCATAGGGCCGAAGCCGTAATAGGCGAGCGGGCGGATATAACACGACGGCAGCTCGCTGTCACGAACAACGAGTTTGGTTGCCTCGACAAGCTCATCGACGCTGTAAGGCATGTTCATCGACATGATCTTGGCGGAATTATGGAGACGCTCCATGTGCTCGGTAAGGCGAAACACTGCGGGGCCGTTGTCGGTTTCATAGGCGCGGATGCCCTCAAAAACTGCGGTGCCGTAGTGAAGCGAATGGCTGAGAATGTGAGTGGTGGCTTGCTCGAACGGCACGAGGCCGCCGTTGACCCAGACGTTCTTAGTAGGGGTGATGGGGTTTGGGTGGACTAGAGCACGTGGATTGGTCATTTGGACTCCTTGGGAGGTTAGAGGCGGGCGGCGATGGCGTCGCCGATTTCGGAGGTAGTACCGGTGCCGGGCTCGGCGCAAGCTTTGCGGATGCGATCAGCTGCGACGCCTTCGCCGAGATGGTCGAGCATCATTGCAGCAGACAAGATCGCAGCAATGGGGTTGGCAGAGCCGGTGCCAGCGATGTCTGGAGCTGAGCCGTGAACCGGCTCAAACATGGACACCTTGCCGGGGTGGAGGTTGGCTGTGGGGGCTAATCCGATACCGCCGGAGACGGCACCGCCGAGGTCGGTCAAGATGTCGCCGAACAAGTTGTCGGTGACGATGACGTCGTAGCGGGCAGGATCTTCCACGAAATAAATACAAGCAGCGTCGACATGGTTGTAGGCAGTGGAAATGTCGGGGTTTTCGGCGGCGACTTCATTGAAAGTGCGTTCCCAGAGGTCGCCGGCGAAAGTTAAGACATTGGTTTTATGAACCATGGTGACATGGCCGCGGCGGGTGGTAGCAAGGTCAAAGGCGTAGCGGATGATGCGTTCGACGCCGTGGCGGGTGT
>JAAXHB010000366.1 GCA_012271125.1 Actinomycetota bacterium
CCTAGCGATGCGATGCTCCAGCGAACCCGCCATCTCATTAAACGACGCCGCCAACGAATCCAAATCAGAGTCCCCCGGCGGAGCAAGACGAGTATCAAGCGCACCGCCAGCCACCGCCGCAGCCGCCCTTCGAACCTGAACCAACGGACGCAACAACCGCCGAGACGCCCACACCCCCAGTGACGCAGCGATGATCGTGGTCACCGCTGCCACACCCAACAAAATCGCCGTCAAAGCGTCAAGGGTTGACTCCACCTCATCTAAAGGCGCCGCCTCAAAATAAGTGGCATCAATGCCGGTGCCTTCAATCGGCAACGCCGAAACGATCACCGTGCTTTGCCCGATAATCGTGCGCATCCGTGCCGGAATACCCTGCGACACCAACTCCAGCACCGAACCCGGCACAGCCTCACGGTCAAAAATCAACGGATCAGACGCCGTCCAAGCATCACCCACCCGCAACAACGGAAACGTCCCCGACGTTTGCCCCAGACGCTCAACAATGGCACGCCGGCCCTCGTCGTCGGTTTCAGCCGTCAGCTCATTTCGAACCCTCCGCCCGTTGTTGACAAACACCGTAAACGACGTCGAATCACGCTCATCCAAAAGGTTCTGGCGTGTCAACCCAAGCGTCGCCAACGAAATAATCGACGACAACAACAACCCCGTCAGCGCAAAGGCAAACGTCAGCCGAGCCCGCAGCCCGAATTGTCCAGGCACTAGAGCAGGAGCTTGTAACCCATACCTCGCACGGTCACCACATGCGACGGGTTCGCCGGGTCTTTCTCAATCTTGGTGCGCAGCCGGCGCACATGCACATCCACTAGACGACTGTCGCCGAAATAGCCCAGCCCCCAAACCTTCTCTAGCAACAAATCCCTGCTCAGCACATGCCCCGGATTGGCTGCCAGCTCAATTAAAAGGCGAAACTCGGTCTTGGTTAACGAGGCGCTTTGCCCGCCGACCTTGACCTCACCCTCAGCAGGCAATATCTCTAGGTCGCCAAACATCAGCGGCGCCGAGCCGGACTCGGTCGCCCGCACCCGCCGCAACAAAGCCCGAATGCGAGCCGACAGCTCCTTGGGCGAAAACGGCTTCGTGAGGTAGTCATCGGCACCTGCTTCGAGGCCACCGACCACGTCGTGAGTGTCGGCACGGGCCGTGACCATCACAATCGGCACGTCGCTTTCACGCCGAACCGCTCGACACACCTCAAACCCGTCAATGCCCGGCAAGGTGATGTCGACGATCACCACGTCAGGGCTGGATTTGGCAAACTCCGTCAAGGCTGCTTCGCCCGAGTCGGCTTCGTTGACGACCCAGCCCTCGTCTTCAAGAGCGAGACGCAACGCCGTGCGGATGCGTTCGTCGTCTTCGACGATGAGGATGGTGACGGACTTCATTGATGCCTTGGCTTCATTGATGTCTTGGCTTCATGACTCAGGCGGAGCTTTTCGACGTTGACGACAACGATGGCTTCGACGGCACGACCGCCGAAGCTGACGACGACTGCGATGCAACACGTTGACGTTGCAAAGCGTTCCATTCGGCACTTGAACGCAAAACGAGGACGGCAACAACAGCAGTTCCAACAGATGCCAACACAGCCGACCCAACACCAATAAGTGCTACAAGGATGTCACGACCGTCATAGGTCAAGTCAGCCACAGCAAACCCAATAAGACCACCGCACAAACCACCCAAAATCACCGAGGAAAAAGCCAATATCCGCGCAACCAGTGACGGTGCTGAGCTGGGCGGGGCATTCACGGGTTTCAGGCTAGCGATGCCCTTCTGAGCGGCTAGGTTCCGTACGCTTCAGACATCGCCCCTGAAGAGTCGTTGCTCGAAGAACTCGAAGGCCCACCAGCAGACGGCACTCTCGGTTTCTTGCATATAGACATGGACGCCTTCTACGCGTCAGCAGAAATACTTCGCCGCCCCGAACTCAAGGGCAAACCCGTCATCGTCGGCGGCACTGGACACCGAGGCGTGGTAGCCGCCGCAAGCTATGAAGCCCGTGCCTACGGTGTCCACTCGGCAATGCCATCAACTAAAGCCCGCCGACTCTGCCCAGAGGCAATTTTCATGTCCGGCGACATGCACTACTACATGGCAATCTCAGCCCGCATCATGGCACTGCTGCGCAACATCACCCCCTTGGTCGAGCCCCTCTCGCTCGACGAAGCGTTCTGCGACATCCGCGGCGTGTTGCACATGAACGCCCCAGCCCCGCAGGTCGCAACCCAAATCCGCAACCAGGTTCTCGAAACCGAAGGACTCACCTGCTCAGTCGGCGTTGCCGTCTCCAAGTTCATGGCCAAACTCGCCACCGAGCAAGCCAAACCCAAAGCCACCAAAGAAGGCCCAATCTTTGGCAGCGGCATCCATGTAGTCGAACCCGGAACAGAGCAAGCCTTCCTTGACCCATTACCGATTCGGGCACTATGGGGCGTCGGCCCGGCCACCGAAAAACGCCTCATACCACTAGGAGTCAAAACCATCGGCGACCTAGCCCGCCTCGAACCAGCCGTCGTGACCTCGACCCTGGGCAACAAAACCGGCACCCATCTGCACCTGCTCGCCAACGCTGTTGACCATCGAGGCATTTCGCTACAGCGAGCGGCACGCTCAATCGGTCACGAGGAAACATTCCCAACAGACATTGAAGACCGAAACGAGCTCAACCTGCAAGCAAACCGCCTCGCCGACGCGGTGGCACGGCGCATGCGCGAATCCAACGTCAGCGCCCGCACGATCACGATCAAGGTCCGATTTGGCGATTTCACCACGATCACCCGCTCGCACACACCCGGCGAACCTGTGGCAGGTTGGCGTGACATCAGCCGTGTCAGTCAGCAGTTACTCGATCGTGTCGACATTAGAAAAGGCGTGAGGCTGTTTGGCATAAGCGGTGCCAACCTCGTGCCTAACGACTATGACGATGGTGCCGACGCCACGAGCGCCGGCATTGACGATGGTGCCGACGCCACGAGCGCCGGCACTGACGGACAC
>JAAXHB010000367.1 GCA_012271125.1 Actinomycetota bacterium
ACGTAGTAGGCGAGACAACATTTTCGGAGTGGTGGCAGCGGAGGTGGTTATCTCAAGCAGTAGTTCAGCAACAGGTAGGGCGTCGGCGAGGTAGCGGCGGTATGCGAGAGCGGCTTGGGGGCGGTTACGGGCGATGGATTCGATGGTTCGCTCGGTGTCTGAGAAGAAAAGCCACGGGGCGGAGTTGTCGTGGAACGCATGAACGTAGGCAGGGCTAGCGCTTAGATAGTCCAGGCCGTGTGAGCTGAGGTCAAGTTCTTCAATGAAGGGCATGACACGCACGAGGGTGTGGTCGCAGTTGCAGATGTTGAAGCGGGCGTCTAGTGCGGAGACGGTTGCTGCGCAGCCGCCGACGTCGGGGCGGGCTTCGAGTAGGAGGGTTGACATGCCGGCTTTGGCGAGGTAGGTGGCGCAGATGAGTCCGTTGTGTCCGCCACCGACGACTATGACATCAGGATCTGCGACATTAGGGTCTGTGACGTCAGGATCTGTGGCACCGGTGGTGGAGAGATTGGTAGGTATCGGCGAAGTTTGGTTGGGGTTATAAGGCATAGATGGCTCAATCTTCGGAGATAAGGAGGGTGGTGACTTCTCGTGTAGCGAGTTCGGTGGCTAGCTCTTGGGCTGGCAGTGAGTCGTTGGCCTTGGTGATGGCGACAACGAACTGGGCGGTTTCGGGGACGTTTTTGCGCATGCCGATTGGGCTAGTCAGGGCTTGGGCGGCACGCTGTGGGGTGAAACGTTCATAGGGAGAGCATTGCGCGGCGGCGGCGACACGCAGCGGGCGGTGGAGTCGGTCGGCTATGACGTAACCCAGGGCGTCAGCACCTATACATGCGATTACGTGAGTGGAGGCTGCTGGGATTGGGGGTTCCCAGGGGGCGGGGCAGGTGAAAGGTTTGCGACGGGCACCGTCGGCTTCGACGACTATGTGAGCTGCGATCTGTTCGTTGAACCAGTTGTCGACTTGTTCGGGTAAAAAGCCGAGAGCTTTGCGGTCATCGGAGGCTCGCCATATGAGCGAGGTGCCGTGGGTGTTGAGTTGAGTGGTGATGTCGTCGTTGGAAACGTTGCTTTGAGCAGTGCCGACAAAAGTAGGACAAGTGCCGCGGGTGTCGCCGGTTCGGTCGAGTCCCATTTTGGTGGTGGTTGTGAGCAAGGCCGGCTGGGGTAGGTCGTGGCCTAGAGCAAAGAGCAGAGTTGTTTTGCCTCCCCCGCCGACAAGCGAGATTAGGGAGCGGTCGCCGACGTCGAGGGCTGCTGCGACTTCGGTGAGGTGAATGGTTCGTTAGTACTCGGAGATTTTGCGGGCGAGAAGTACTGCCAAACCGATGAAGACTCCGAGAATGAACAGACGCTTGATGCACTTCTTCACGAAGCGAAGCCTAGCCTTGCTGATTGGCGTCGCCCTTTGGGGTGCCGCCTTGCGCATGTGCGTCGACTACAGGTCGCCGCCGCGCTTGCTGGCAAGGAGGTGTCTGAGCGCCTGGTGGGCTCCCCCGCCTTCAAAGCGGGTGGGGCGGGCGACCCCCGTCCGGCGGGTTCGATTCCCGTCCACCTCCGCCATCTCGCTCTCTCGCTCTCTAAATCAAACAGTGCCACGAACGTTGACACAACGAG
>JAAXHB010000368.1 GCA_012271125.1 Actinomycetota bacterium
TGCCCAAGTTGCCCATGCCGATGACCCTCTGGTGGTCGAAGAGCTAGAAACCGAAGTGGAACCCCGCAGCGACCTATTGGTTGCTGTCTAGGCACCAGCCTCAACGGAGTGCCATGACTCGGCATCTTCCATTCCCCAATAATCCATGACCTGCCATCTACTTGTCACCAACGACTTCCCGCCAAGAGTCGGCGGAATACAGAACTACCTCTGGGAACTATGGCGACGACTACCGCCAGATGACATCACCGTGTTCACCTCAAAATACGGCGGCAAGCTCGGCGGCATAACCAGCACAGACATCGTTGATTTTGACGCCAATGCCCCCATGCGAATCGTTCGCAGCAAAAACTGGTGGCTGCTGCCAAAACCCAGCCTTGTCAGGCAAGTCAATGAACTAGCCGCCGAAGTTAATGCAGAGCTAGTGGTAATCGACCCCTGCCTGCCGGCAGGGTTGATAGGCACACGTTTAGAGCGCCCCTATGCGGTTATCGCTCATGGTGCCGAAGTCGCCATCCCAGGACGCCTGCCAATAACTCGACAACTGCTCAAAAGGGTCTTAGATAACGCTGTTGGAGTGATCGCCGCCGGTGGCTACCCAGCCGCAGAATGCGAACGCGCCGCTCGACGCAAGCTCAACACCTTCGTCATTCCTCCAGGCACAGACACACAACGACTCAGCCCTATCGGTGCCAACCACGAGGCACGCAAACGCCTAGGTGTTGCCCCCGACGTCCAACTAGTGGCAAGCGTGTCGCGGCTGGTGCCACGCAAAGGCATGGACACCCTCATCGGTGCCGCAGCCCTGCTCGCAGACAAGCACCCCAAACTCCAAGTCCTCATCGCCGGCAGCGGACGAGATCATCGTCGCCTATCACGCCTAGTCGACCGTCTAAATGCTCCTGTTACCTTGATGGGTCGCATCAGCGACGCTCAAGCCGCAGACCTTTACCAGGGCTGTGACATCTTCGCCATGTTGTGTCGCAGCCGTTGGGGAGGACTCGAACAAGAAGGCTTCGGCATCGTGTTCGTGGAAGCCGCTGCTGCAGGCGTCGCGCAAATAGCTGG
>JAAXHB010000369.1 GCA_012271125.1 Actinomycetota bacterium
GGAGCAAAGCGGGCAACGGTGACAGCATCAGCTAACACTGTTAAAGATTGCGACAACGACGACTGGCTTGGCAACAACTGTTGATTGCCCAAGTAACGACGACCACTCGCTGCGCCATACCCAGCCATCCGTTTGGCAATCTCAGACGGCGTCTCGGATGCCTGTGGCGCATGACCCGCAATTCGCAAAGCCGAAACCGCATCATGCCAAGCCAGCTGAACCCGTGCCACAGGATTATTCCCCAGCCGCTTCGCTAGACGTTGCCGCATCAGCCTTCGAAGTCCAGTAATCACTCCAGCAAGCAACACAATTCCAACCAACACCCCAAGGGTGATAGCCGCAGCCAAACCAGCGGCAGACGACCCAGACCTGCTCGCATCCCCGGAGTCATCATCAGCCGGATTAGGTGTCTCATTAGGTCGAATGATCGGACCCGAATCAGCACCGGCTGCGTCAAGCTCCACACCGGTGTTGTAAATCGGCTCCAACCGAGCCCGCAAGGTTGTCAAATTCGTTTCGGTAGCCGCTGCCGGATCAAGCGCTGGATCGACGCTCATACCATGTTGCCCCTCTACACGACCGGTAACCGCAGCATCACCCGGAGCGCCTCGCCCAGGCGTCGGCTCGAAACGAAGCCAGCCTGCGCCACCCAAATGCACCTCCGGCCAAGCATGAGCATGGCGCCCCTTCACCGAATACACGCCCCGCTCATCATCCCAATCACCCCAGGTGAAACCCACTGCCACCCGTGCCGGCAGCCCAACGCTTCGCGCCATCGCCGCATAAGTGGCAGCAAACTGCTCGCAATAACCGCTGCGCTGTTCAAACAAAAACTCCTCCATCGTGGAAACCCCATGCCCACGTGAAACATCCAAGTCATAGGTGAAGCTTCCGTCACGCCAGAAATAGTCCTGCAACAACAACGCTCGCTCATAATCATTGATAGCCGAAGCGGTGACGTCGGCTGCTTCAGAGCGAATCGCCGCAGGAAAATCAGCCGGTAACGCCGTGTTGATGCTGCGAGCCTGCGAACTTAACGAGACGTCACCAGCACCTGAGACAACCGCCGCCAAGTCCGCAGTGTCTGAGATTTGTGGCCCCACCGACTCCACTGTGTATGTGAATGACGACTCGCTGGTAGCGGCAATCAAGTCCGTGTCAACGGTCACCAGCGTGCCGGTGGCGCTTTCGTATTCCAGCGCAACGCCGCCGTCGTTGATTACCTGACTCAACTCGTAGGCAGCCGGCACGAAAATGTTGCCCAAAGTCGTGATCGTAAACGTCTGCGCCAACGCTTCACCTTGCAGTTCGCTTGGAACGCTTGAAGGTAGCCCTGAGCCGACCTCACTAAAACGTGAACTTGACTGCCAGGTCTGGCCGTCAAAGTCATCCAATGACATGAGCCGCCAGTACTGCCGGTCGTCTTGAGCAACGTCGACGCTGAACAGCTCTTGATGACTGCGGGCAACCAGTCGGCTCTTGACCTGAACCAGCGGACTTAGCACCACCCGTGTGCTGGAGTCCCGATCAAAGTTTGTGGGGTCAACCAAGGCTGCCCCATCAGCACCCGGAAGCGACGGCCCAAACACCAAACCAACAACAACAGATATAGCAGCAACGCTTAAAGCGCCAGACGCCAAAGTTCGTGTGCGTCTTGTGATGCCTCCTGAGGCACTCGAATTGCCAGATGTCAGCGACACCCAAGGCTTATCCAAGCCTCGACGGCTTAGCTGATGTCCCACAAGCACAGCTGCAGTGCTGACACATAAGGCAACCGTGTGACTGAGCCGGTTCTGCGATGGGTTCACCGCCGCAGCCACCACAAAAATCAGCAACGGCATCAAGACTGCTCCAGGTGCGTAACGCCAACGAAACGCCGCTGTGTCAGAAACAAAGGCGCTTACCCACACCGATACCCCAACGACCAGAATCAAACCAGGAGCTGGAACAAGCGGAATCCTGGTCGTCTCAATGAGATTTAAAGCATCGCCAAGATCAGAAGAAATAGCCGAGAATGTGGCAGAGCTTGGCACCACCCCCCATGCCGAACTTGAATACCAAAGCACTGTTGCGGCAATAAATAACGAGGCCACGCTCAGGGCGGCCCCCAAGACAACAGGCGCACGCAGCCGCCGAGCAATGAGAGCCAACAGGTGCGAGCAAACCGCCATTGCCACAAGGTCACGCAGATGGTCCTGATTACTGAACAACCTTGCTGAAGCTGCAACAGCAATGGTGATGCTTAGAGATATGAGCGCACCCTCGGCACCGACGACAACAAGAGCACCTGAACCACTATTTCGACGGGTGGACCTCTTGGGAATTGACGACGACAACGATGACGACAACGATGGCGACGACGACATTGACGCTTCCTGCGACGTGTTGCTCATGCGGCGACCCAAGTCGCAGGCGATGTTTCTGTCACCATCTTCTTCCAGGCGTCGTTGAGTTGACCGCTTGCGGTGAGATGAATCCAGTTGCCGTTCCATTCGGTAACACCCCGCCCACTTGTTCTAGCCCAGCTCGTCACGTCACATGTAATCACTACCTGAGCCCCCACTAACCCTGCGAAACGACTGCGAGCCTCAGGATCGCTAACCAGATCAGCTACAGCCGACACCAGAATCGTCGAATCGGCCGTCGAATCAGCATTGTGCCGCTCAACGATCTGTTCACTTCCTCCAGAGAGCAGCGCACAAAACTCCAAAGCATTAGCCATCTGATCCACCCCGACTAGCTCAGCAGTGCCTCGTCCATCAGTGGTCACAATCTGACAGGCAACCTCAGATTGCAGTATTGAACGAATCAGGCTTGCCGCTACCTGGGTAGTGCAGTCCTGCGCCGCCACACCATCACCAGGCGGTCGAGTGTCAATCAAAACGCCGACATTGTGCTCAACGGGCGGTCGGAACTGTCGAACCGTTAGCTGATCAAGCCGCGCCGTGGAAGCCCAATGAATATGTCGCGGGTCATCGCCCATGGTGTATTGACGCAAGCCGTCAAACTCATCGGCATGAGCCCCCCAATTGGGTCGAAGTTTGCCGGTAACAGAATCTTCCTGAAACAACAATCCAGCGTTTAGCTCTTCAAGGCGTGGGTGAACAATCACACGGCTTTTCCGGGGCACGACCAGCCGTCTTCGCGCCAAACCAAGTTGATCTTGGTCGTCAACAGTGAGAGGACCCAAACGCAGCTCCCCGCGTCGACTGGTTGACACCGTGTAGCTCACAAGGGCTTGCTGAGACCTTTTCAAGGGTGCAGCAAAAACCCATCCAATAAAGTCGTCGCCGACACCGACGACAGGGTCAGAGAGCAGCACCTCAGGCGAGCGCAGCCGTGACACATTCGCCACCGCAAACTCCACCACAAGGTCTTGTCCAACTGGCACAAGCTCAGCTGAAACTCTGCGAGCTATGCGCAACCGCGAAGGGTGACATATGCGCACCAGCAAACTCACCAACACAGCCGCAGCCCCAGCTGCGCCAAGCACATAAAGCTCGATCAGAGCAAACACTCGCGCCACCACGAGCGTCAACACCGCAGCCCCTAGCAGTTTCCAACCAGCCCCAGTAAGCATCAAAGGTCCACTGTTCTAGGCGTCATCAACCTTGACGGTAACCTCAGCAGTCCTTGAGGTGTGTAAAAGCACTTGCTTTAGCCGTGAGCTTGTTTGTAACCGGCTGCGCATCCGACAACTCAACACCGTCTAACGGCACAACGCCAACTGCAACAACCCCGCCTACCACACCAACAATCTCAACCATCGACGCCCTGCTCGAGTCCATGTCGCTCGAAGACGCAGTCGGGCAGATGATGATGTTCGGCTTCACCGGCACCGAAGTCACCCCCGACATAGCCGCCACGCTGGATCGCATCAAACCCGGTGGGGTCATCCTCTACGACTACGACGGGCCCACAGGCGGCGCTCAACCACGCAACATCGTCTCACCCGAACAGTTACAAACCCTCACACAAGACCTGCAAGCCAACACAGCCATTGGCTACTTCATCGCCATCGACGCTGAAGGCGGCTTAGTCAACCGTCTCAAAACCAAATACGGCTTCACCCTCGAGGTGCCCTCCGCCGAAGAACTCGGCACTACCAATCCGACCAACACCGTCGCCGTCATTGACGAGCTCGCAGCGCTACTCGCACAAATGGGCATCAACTGGAACTTCGCACCAGTCGTGGACGTCAACATCAACCCCGAAAGTCCTGCAATCGGCAACTTTGAACGTTCCTTCAGCGCCGATCCCGCAGTAGTGACCGGCCACGCAGCAGCCTTCGTGAACGCACTTTCACACCACGGCGTCATCTCCGCTCTGAAGCACTTCCCCGGCCACGGCAGCGCCGCCAACGACACCCATCTCGGTGTCACAGATGTCACCGACAGCTACGACGCTGCTGCCGAGCTAGCCCCGTATCGCAACCTCATCGCCGCCGGCTATGACCAGCCGGTGATGACCGCCCACATCGTCAACCGCAACCTTGACCCCAGTGCCATGCCTGCCACCCTCTCGCACCCGATCATGACAATGCTGCTGCGAGACGAGCTTGGCTTTGACGGGCTTGTGGTCTCTGACGACATGCAGATGGGCGCAATCGTCGAAGTGTTCACTCTCGAAGCCGCCGTCGTTCAAGCAATCCAAGCAGGCGTGGATGTGCTGCTGATCTCTAACCAACAAACCGACTACGACCTCAGCAGACTAGATCGGATTAAGGCAGCCGTGCTCGCCGCTGTCGATAACGGCGACATCTCCGAGCAACGAATTTATGACTCTGTGCGCCGCATACTTGCCCTCAAAGAGCGTTATGGCATCATTTAATGGCTTCGACGCCACGAGCGCCGCAATGATGATGGTTTCGACGCCACGAGCGCCGAAGCTCAACGTCACTGGGGCTTA
>JAAXHB010000005.1 GCA_012271125.1 Actinomycetota bacterium
TTGTCGTTGCCATCATCATCGTCGCCGGTGTCGACAACATCATTCTTGGTGTCGTCACCGGCGGCAGCATCATCAACGGGGGTGAGCTCCACATAGGGGCCGAAGCGGCCATTGCGGGCAACCACGTCGCCTCCGGTTACGGGGTCTTTGCCAAGAACCTGACCGTTGGAAGGCATGGCTAGTAGCTCAAGTGCCTTGTCGACGTCGAGCTCGTCGGGCATGACATCGGGTGCCAACGACGATGAGCGTTCGCCGTCTGACAGATACGGCCCGTATTGGCCGACTCGGACGCTGACCTCGGTTCCGTCGGTGGCTTTACCCAGCGGGATCGTGTTGATAGCTCGTGCGTCGATGTCGGCGAGACGAGTTGAGACCTTGGCCTTGAGGCCGATGTCGTCGTCGTGACCAAAATAAAAGCGGCGCAGCCAGGGGATGGTCTCCTCGGCACCGGCGGCGATCTGGTCGAGGTCGCTTTCCATCTCGGCGGTGAAGTCGTAGTCGACCATCTTCGGGAAGTGGCGCTCGAGGAGGTTGACAACCGAAAAGGCAGTGAACGACGGAACTAGCGCCGAGCCTTTTTTCCATACATAACCACGGTCAACGATGGTGCCCATGATCGCGGCATAAGTGGAGGGGCGGCCCACACCGAGCTCTTCGAGGCGCTTGACCAGCGACGCTTCGGTGTAGCGGGCGGGGGGTTTGGTCTCGTGACCTTCGGGGAGGATGCTGAGGCAGTCGACGGAGTCGCCGGCTTGGAGGGCTGGAAGGCGGCGTTCTGTGTCGTCGGTGGCAATATCTTCTTTGGCTGAATCTTCGGTGGCGGCGGTGTCTTGGGAGTCGCGGGTGTCGGAGCCTTCGGTGTAGACCTCACGAAAACCAAGTTCGGTGATGACTGTTCCCGAGGCGGCGAAGTCGGCGACCTGTTTTGATTTAGTCGTGCCGCGTAGGCGCAGTTGCACGGTTTCACCGACGCAGTCGGTCATTTGCGAAGCAAGGGTGCGCTTCCAGATCAGGTCGTAAACCTTGGCTTCAGATGCCTGCACCTTCTTGGCGACTTCGCTGGGGTGCTTGAACTGCTCACCTGCCGGGCGGATCGCTTCGTGAGCTTCTTGGGCGTTGGCGGATTTGGACTTGTAGACCCGTGGCGAGTCGGGCAACATGGCGGCGTTGAAATGTGTGGACACGGCCTCACGGGTGGCTTTGAGCGCTGAGTCTGACAGGGTCGTGCTGTCGGTGCGCATATAAGAGATGTATCCCTGCTCATAGAGGGACTGGGCGGCTCGCATCGCCACGGCTGCCGACATGCCAAGCTTGCGGGCTGCTTCTTGTTGGAACGTGGACGTGATGAACGCCGGCGCTGGACGACGTCTATAAGGCTTGGACTCGCGAGACGTGACCTCATATGCCGCTGCGGTCAACTCTCCTACGAGGCCTTGTGCGGTGTTTTCGTCGAGCCAGAGGGCGTCTTTTTGTTCGAGCTTGCCGTCAGAGCCGAAGCTTTTGCCAGTGACGAGCTTTTTGCCGTCTAGCTCGACGAGGCGGGCGGGGAAGTTTTGGCCGGCGTCAGTTGCACCTGCCGGTGGGGTGAAGTCGCCGGTGATGCTCCACCAGACCGCAGAGGTAAATGCCATGCGCTCACGTTCACGTTCGACCACGATTCGAGTGGCGACGCTTTGAACACGCCCAGCCGAGAGCTTTGGCATGACCTTTTTCCACAAAACCGGCGAGACCTCATAGCCGTAGAGCCGGTCGAGGAGGCGTCGGGCTTCTTGGGCGTCGACTAGGCGGCGGTCTAGTTCCCGCGGCGATGCCACGGCTGCTTCGATAGCCGAACGGGTGATCTCATGAAAGACCATGCGGCGCACCGGAACTCGGGGGTTGAGAACTTCGAGAAGATGCCAGGCGATGGCTTCGCCTTCGCGGTCTTCGTCTGTGGCGAGGTAAAGCTCGGTGGCGTCACGCAGAGCTTTTTTGAGAGCGGTTATGCGGTCTTTTTTCTTGGAGTTGACTACGTAGAGCGGTTTGAAGTCGTTGTCAATGTCGATGCCCATGCGTGACCAGGGCTCGTTTTTGTATGCCGTTGGGACCTCGCTGGCGTTGGCAGGCAGGTCACGAATGTGCCCGACCGATGATTCGACCACATAGTCCGAGCCGAGGTAGGCGGAAATGGTCTTTGCTTTCGCGGGGGATTCAACTATTACTAGTGCTTTGGCCATTTATGTGCCTCTTGTAGTGCGGACAGGGCCGAGATGATGTTGTGGGATGATGTTGTCGTCGTTGTCGTAAGTGTTGTCGTTTGTTGTGGGTTGATCCTTAATCGGTGGTTGACCGGGATCGGATTTCGTCTAGGGAGTCGGCTGAATTCGCTGTATTTGTAGCAGGTGTATCCATTGGATCTGTTGATTTCGGCATTGGGGACTTTGATAGCGTGAGAATAGTCACGCCAAGCACTGCGGCTGCGACAGATGCCACTAGCACGCCGATTTTTGCTTCCGAAATCAGGTCGGTTGCGCCGAACTCGAGCTTGGCAATGAACAGCGAAACGGTGAAGCCAATTCCGGCAATGGCGCTGATGCCGGTGAGCTTTGCCCAGTTGACTCCGGCGGGCAGAGAGCACAGTTTTGCCTTCACGCCGAGCCATGAAAATGCGGAGATTCCGATGACTTTTCCGGCGACGAGTCCTAAGACGATGCCGATGGTGAGGTCCGATGTTGCCGCGGCTTTGATTGATTCGCCGGAGAGTTCCACGCCAGCGTTTGCTAGGGCGAATAAGGGAATGATGACGAAGCTGGTCCAGGGGTGGAGGAGGTTTTCGAGTCGGTCGGCGACTGATACTCGTTCACGTAATTGGAATGAGGCGCGGCGCATAATGGGGGCACTCATCCCGGCTCGGGTTGCGTCAGCGGCGTGGCTGGCGGCTTCGGCGTTGATGGCGGTTTCGGCGATGGATTGGGCTTGCCTGGCGCTGAGCAGGGGTTTGGCAGGTGTGAACAGGCCGAGAATTACGCCTGCGATGGTTGCGTGGACACCTGATCTGTAGGCGGCGTACCAGAGGAATATGCCAATTAGCACATAGGCGGGTGAGTACCAGATTCGGGCGATGCGCATTGCTGCGATTACTCCGACGGCGATGGCGGCGGCGAGCAGCCATTGGCTTGAGAGTTCGTCGGTGTAGAAGATGGCGATGACAAGGATTGCGCCGATGTCGTCGACGATGGCGAGGGTCAGCAGGAAGAGTTTGAGCGCGGCGGGTACTCGGTTGCCGAGCAGTGAAACGATGCCGAGGGCGAAGGCGATGTCGGTTGCCATGGGGATGCCCCAGCCTGAGGAGCCGGGGCCGCCGGCGTTGAGTATGGCAAATAGTGCCGCGGGGACGACCATGCCGCCGAGGGCGCCGATTATTGGCAGGGCTGCTGCGGATGGTTTTTTGAGGTCGCCGACGACGAATTCTCGCTTGACTTCCATGCCGACCACGAAGAAGAAGACGGCCATGAGGGCGTCGTTTATCCAGTGTTCGAGGGTTTGGTCGATGAGGACGGTGTTGCCGACAACGATGCTGAGGTGGCCGTCGACTAGGTCGTGATAGGAGTGTGGCCACAGGTTTCCCCAGATCAAAGCGACGACGGTGGCGACAAGCAGGACAACGCCGCCGGCGGCTTCGATATGGACGAAACGGACGATGGGGCGTCCGACCCAGCGGCTTAGCCCGCGCTCGCGTCCGAGCCAGGTGCGGGCTTGGTACCAGAGATCTTGGGAAGTGTCTGCGGCTTTAATGGGAGTAGGGGGTCGTTGGTGGGCTGGATGGGTTGGCGGACGGAATTGGCGGCTGGAGTCGGGCGAGCTGGGCGACGCCTAGCTATCGGCCTTGTCGCGATTAGCGGATGCGTGCAGGATTAGGCGCACCTCGGTGCCGTCGGGACCTGATTGGAACTCGGACTCGTCGGCCAGCATGCGCATGAGCGTGACACCGAGGCCTGATTCGTGAAGTAAGCGATCCGGTGATTCGGGTGGTGGCAGCGCGGGCAGCGAGTCGGGGTCAAAGCCTGGGCCTTGGTCATGGATAACTAGGGTGACGGCGTTGTCTTTTGCTTGACACCAGATGCGGATGTGGTGGGTCAGACCGGCTTCTATGTGGGCTTCAACGGCGTTGGTTGCGGCTTCGGTGACGACTAGGGCGAGGTCTGCGATTCGGTCTTCATCGAGAGCGGGCTCTAGTTCGGCGGCAGCGGAGACAATTTGGCGGATGAAGGGCACAAAGATGACGTCGGCGGGTACCGACAGGGAGATTTCGATGCCGCGTTCAACGTCTAGGGTCGTGGCGGTAGCTGTGGCAGATTCCGGCGTGCCCGATGCGGTCATCAGTGCGTGAGGCTAGTGCACGCCTTAATCGTTTCGCAAAACTTCGGCGAGGTCGTCACCGACAACCATTGCTTGATCGAGCTTGCACATTTCCATTACGCGACGCACTGGGGAGGCACCGCAGACCACTCGCAATTCGCCGTCTTGTTGGCGACAACGCTTGAGGACTCCGATGATCGCGCCGAGCCCGATTGAGTCGATGAAGTCGACCCGTGACAGGTCAATGACGATGTGGTTTTGGCCGGCGCTGCTGGCTGAAACGGCAGCGTTACGTAGTTCAGGCGCGCCGAAGGTGTCAAGCTCGCCGTCGACGGTGAGCACCAGCCAAGGGTCATAGGCATGTGTCAGGACCGAAACCACAGAGCTAACCGTAGCGACCTAGAAACCTGTGCGACCGTTGATCATCATGTGACATCTCAGTGAGCAGGAAGGGTCAGTGAGCAGGAAGGGCTGGCGTGGAAGGTGTGACAGATGTCTCAAGCAACATAGTGGCTTGTTCGGTGATGACAAAGTCTCCGACCAGGGCACCGACGACGGGCACATTGGTTGGGTCGGTGTAGGTCATCGTGACCGTGACCTTGCCACCGGCTCTTGAGGTTTCTATGTTGATCCGGTCTTTGGGTAGTCCAGCGGATTGCTGGGCGGCGTCTGTGATTTGGGTGTCGCTAGCGCCGATAGCTGCTTGGCGTACCGCGTCGTGAACGCCGGTGGCAACCTTTGCCGGCAGTCGTGCTACCACTGCGACCTGGATCATCACCAGGATCATCAGCGCGAACACAGGCAAGGTGAGAGCAAGCTCGACGGTTGACTGACCTGTGTCGTTGCAGACGTCGTTGCCGTTGCAGACGTCGTTGCCGGAGTCGTTGTCGGCAAGTTGACCACTGGGGTAGGGCACTAATTGACCATTCCGCTGATGGTGCCCAGCATTTGATCAAGCAGTGAGCCGACTGAGCCGGAGTTGGTTGCCCAGGTCAGCAACATGATGGCGACGGTGGCTGCGCCGACTATTACAAGGGCGTATTCGGCTGTTGCCTGCCCGAGGTCTTGGCGGAGCTTGTGGATGCCAAATTGGTGGATTTTTCTCATTTGAGGTTCCTTTCTGGTAGGTGGGTTGTTTGGTGGGTGGTTGCCTATTTGGTAAGTAGTTGCCAATTAAGTAGGTAGTTGGAGGTCGGCGATTGAGCCGACTAGTAGGGGCACGACCGTTAGCAGTCCGAAGGCTGGGAAGATGCAAAACACCAGCGGGAACAGCATCATCACCGGCACTCGGTTCACGGCTTCGGTTGCGCGGGTCTTGCGGCGAAGATGGGCTTCGTCGGCGACGCGCTCTAGTGCTGGTGCTAGGGCGACGCCGTCGTTTTCGGCAGCGGTGAGCGCATATATAAAGGAGTTGACGCTGGCACCAAAGCGCGATCTGAGGCGTGCTAAGGCGTCTACAAATGGTTCGCCGGCTGCGTTGCGGCGCAATACGCCTTCTAGTTCGGAGCGAAATGGCTCGGGTGAGCGTGGTGCTACTGCTGCGGTGGCTGCCAAGGCACTGCAACCGGCACCGACGACTAAGAGATAGAGGTCGATTACGTCAGGTAAGGCACGTTCAACTAGGCGGGTTTGATTGCGGCGACGTGAGCTTTTTCGTGTTCGAATTGTCACAAATCCGGCGACTGCGACGATTATGGCGAACATTGGATCGAGGCTTAAGGCGGCACCGACGGCAGAGAGCACGAAGAGTCCAGAGAGGTGCTCGTCTTCGGGAGCTGCGCCGAAAAGTTTGCCCAAGCGTTTGATGGCACGTCTGATCTTTGGTGTGCGAGTTGATTGGGTGCTTAGGCGTGAGCGAACACCGCGTCGGTTGCGTCCGGTGGTGACGATCAGCGCAAAAACCAAAGCAGCAATAACCGCACCGGTGGTTATGCCCATGATGCGACCCCTGCTGTGAGGCGCGACATCCACCAGAGCCCAAGAAGTTCCAGAGTGATGCCAAGAACTAACGCGACCAGTCCTATAGGTGTTGTGAACAGGATTGACAGTGCCTGAGGGTCGGCGGTCGTGATCAAGATGCCAAAACCGATTGGTGCTAGGCCTACCACTAGGCCTGACATTCGGGTTTGAGCCGTTAGGGCACGAATTTCGTCGGCAAGGGATTGGCGTTGGCGGATAGTGGCAGCGGCTCGGTCGAGACTTGCCGCCATTGAAGCGCCTGACTGATGACCCAGGACTAGAAGTGCTGCCAACTTTGTGCGGTCACGGGCCAGAGAATGTTTTTGGCTCCAAGGATCAAGGGCGTCGCCGAGTGTGACACCTCCCTGGAGTCGCTCCACTACGCCATCAAGTTCTGCTGCGGGGACTTCATGAGCGGTGTGCTCTAGGGCGGTTCGCACAGAGGCACCGGCACGAATTGAACGTGCGATGAGTTCCACAGCGGTAGGTATTGCTTCGGCGGTGGTGGAACGATTCATGCGACGCTTTATTGCCTGTTGAAGTGGTTTGATGAGACGTCTAGTGATGGAGCTTTTGCCTCGTGAGCGTTTTCCGCCTAACTCTGGCGCAGGTGCGAACACCAGATAGGCACACAGGGCGGCAACTACGGCGTTTATTGCAGGCATTACAGGCGCGCCGGACGTTGGAAAGTCGTGGGATTGCAATTACACACACGCGAATCGGCTGGGTTCAGAACTCTCACTTGGGTTGGGCCTTCCACTTCGGCGACGACTTGGACCTTGCGAGTGCCGTCAATGTCACGTGCTACATGGACAATCGCGTCGATGGCGGCGACGATGTGATCTTCGACCACAGATACGGGTAGACGCTCGTCGGCGGCGACTGCCAGAGTCGCTAATCGGCGTAAGGCGTCGACCGGGCTGTTGGCATGAATCGTTGATAGGCAGCCGGCGTGACCGGTGTTTAAGGCGTGGAGCAAGTCAAGTGCTTCAGGGCCGCGAACCTCGCCAACGACTAGGCGATCCGGGCGCATACGTAAGGCGTTGCGCACTAGATCTCGGATCGTGACAGCGCCGGTGCCTTCACGTGAGGCTGGGCGTGCCTCAAGGCGAATCACATGGGGATGATTGAACTGCAGCTCGGCAGCGTCTTCAATAGTGATGACTCTTTGTGATGTGCTAATCCGCTTTGCCATTGCGTTCAGCAGGGTGGTTTTGCCGGCACCGGTTCCGCCGCTGACGATGATGTTGGCACCTCGTTCGATGAGGTCGTCGAGCAGCGCAACAGTGCCGACGCTCGTGGCGTCGACACCATCGTTATTGCCGGCGTTCGTGGCGTCGGCGCCATCATTGACAGTGACGCTCGTGGCGTTGCTGTTGTCGTCATCATTAACTACAAAATCCTCTAGCGATACGTCTGGCATTATGAAACGGCGGATCGTCACATAAGGCCCGTCAACGGCAACAGGCGGAACGACCACATGAAAGCGAGACCCGTCGGCGAGGCGGCCGTCGACATAGGGCGTGAGCTGATCGACACGTCTGCCGAGGGGTGCAACCATGCGCTCGATTAGCAGATCAACCGCGGGGCGTTCGAGGGTGATGTCGCTGCGGGTGGTGATGCCGTTGCGTTCGGCCCAGACGGGGCCGGCACCGTTGATCATCACTTCGCTCACAGTTGGATCACGAAGGAGCGGATCAATCGGGCCGAACCCGTCGATGCGGGCGGTGACTCGTGCGACTACCTCATCGACAACATGGGCTGGGGCGAGAGGTTCGATGGCTCGAACAATGCCTGCCAAGTCCAAAGCGTTGCGTGAGCCGTCCCTGAGGGCATCGAGGGCGCGGCGATGCACCTCAGAAGTGAGGGCATCAGTGCCCGCTGGATGAGCCAAAGAAATGGTCACGGCGCTGTCGTCACCGGTTGGACGTCTGGTCGTCGCGAGTCAGTCACGAGTTGGTCGTCGTCTGTCGCAGCTCGATACCGCTACGCGGCCTGGCGGCTTTGCGCAGCGGCGTTTTCCCAAGGCGGGAGCTCGAAGCGTCGCAATGCCAACGGCAGCAGGCTCACCATGGTTCCTGCATCTACCGAGCGGGCAATTTTTGGATCCCAGGCAATGGTCTCGCAGTGACTGGCACCAACCGCCGAAGAAATGTCGGAAGCGCCTAGGGCACGACCGGGTTCGGCGACCAGGATGACGTTGTCTAGGCGGTCGCCGAGTTGGCGTGCCTTGTCAATCGCCAAAAAACATGGCCGCATTACACATATCGGGACACATACAGGGTTTGCGGCATTGCCTAGATGGTTGACCCCAAAATGATTGACAACGTCGTCGCGGAGCCGGTGTTCGTCCATGCCGGCGTCGACCACTACGGGGCCGTTGCGTGCCAGCATCTCCAACGCCATCAGCAACCGCTTGCGATCCGACGCGGGGTCAATTGGATTGGTGCCGCGGCGCAGCAGACGCATACCGCTGACGATGTCTTCGAGTAGGCGACCGATGGCGTCGGCTGCCACAGCATCACCTGCTGTAATCCAGTCGCTGAGACCTGCCGGTTCAGCACGCCGTGACGACGATGATGCGCCGAGCACGGCTGGCTGGTCTCCGGTGAGATCGACCAGGGTGGTTTCGTGGTCGTTGTCGGAGGCGGCGAGGCGCAGTGCCGTGGTTGCTGCCACGACCGACGTGCCTGAGCCGCCCTTGACCGACCAATACCAAATAATCATGAGTTCCTCCTTGTGAGCCGCCGGTTGCGGCTCTGTAATGACTTGAGCCGATAGTTGTGGCTCATTAATGACTTGAGCCGATAATCCGGCTCTATATTTGACTTGAGCCGATAATCCGGCTCTGTTATTCGGCAGATGAAGGAACTCTGTGCGGCTCGGCGAACCTGCTACCCGATACCGCTCCTCATTTCTTGACAGATGCTAGAAAGTGTGTATTAGAAATTGTGTTATATAACTACATGAGTGAATATAACACTAAAGACACTATAGAGGTTGTGTCGGGCCCTGTCAAATCGGGCGGCGGGTGTGGATGGCTTCAACGACTCCGCCGCCAACTGCCAGAGCCTTGTCGGAGATTTCATAGCAGGCACTGGGGTCACATCGTGGATCGATGTCGCCGATTTTGATGCCTTCGTTGACGTGGGTGTCATTGCGTATAGCGCCACGCAGAACGCCGGAGATTGTTGCCGTAACGGGAGCGACGGAGTCTGCTGCGGTCTGGATTGAGCCGATGACGTCTCCGGCTTTGACAACTGCGCCGATGTCAACATCGAAATTGACGACTCCATCTACGCCGGCACGCACGACACGGTCGGCTGCATGATCACCTATAGGTGCTGGGATCGACGTGTTTGGTTGCGCCGACCCTGACCAGATGACTCGTCCGAGATGGTGACCTCGCATCGTTTCAACCACGGCATGGCAATCGATGGCGTTGTCGTCATCAGTGTCGTCATCGTCATTGTCGTCGTCTGTGTCGTCATCGTCATTGATTTGCCCTGCGGTGAAGCCAGGGCCAAGTCCGATTACAAGTCGGGCGTCGTCGATAGTTGTGTCGATGTTGCGCTTTGCCATGCGTGCATCGATAACGACGTCTGGCTTGTTGATGAGATCGTCGAACTCTGCTCGGGTTTCTGATACCAGCACCGGCACCGTTGTCGTCGAAAGGTCGCAAGTTGCTTCATCTATAGAAGCGACACGCTTGCCGATCATTCCCTCGATATTGACTTCACCTTCGGTTACCGCCGACGACAACGCCACGGTGCGTCGGACCGTGAGCGGGTTTGGCAACTCCAACACGACCACGGGCCAGCCGGCACGGGTCAGGCGCCATGCCACGCCGGTGCCTAAATCGCCGCCACCTCGGATAACGCAATACGGCCGATAGTCCATCGGGAGATGAGGCTAAACCTATGGAAGGTCGGGTCTAAGTTGCTTGGCGGCGGACTGCGAGCACCTCAGCCATTATCGAAACGGCAATTTCTTCGGGCGTTTCGGCACCAATTTCGACGCCAATCGGTGCGTGGATGGCGGCGAGGAAGTCTGCGCTAACGCCGGCGGCTTGGAGGCGGTCACGTGTGGTTACCCAGCGGCGTTCGCTGCCCATGACGCCTATGTATCCGGGCTTGGTGTCGGCTAGAGCGGTCAGGATTTCGTAGTCAACATCGACGTTTCGGGTGACTAGAACTATGGACGTGTCAGGACCGATGTTGTGAGCTTTGGCGAGCTCGGGGACCCCACCGGTGATGAGCGTCGGTGAGTCGGTCTGGGGAGCTGAGTTGTCAGAGGCTGTGTCGGGCGCTGAGTCGGGCGCTGTGTCAGCGAGGGCTTCACGGTCGTCAACGGCAATAGTGGCAAAGTCAAGCCAGCCGGCGATGGTGGCGACGGCACGTCCGACATGGCCGTATCCCATGATGACAAGCGTTGGTTTTGGCATATATGGCTCCACAAAAATCTGAACGTCGCCGCCGCATACTCCAGGATCGCCCTGGGCGGGGTCGACAAGCCGATATGAAACTAGACGGGGGTGGCCGTTGGTGAGGGCACCGGCTGCCTCTTGCAGCACACGGGCCTCCATCTCGCCGCCACCAATCGTCCCCATCGATGACCCGTCTCTATATATGAGCATCTTGGC
>JAAXHB010000370.1 GCA_012271125.1 Actinomycetota bacterium
GCTTCGCCTTCGTTGGCTGAGACAACGTAGGTTTCGCCGTTGGTTTCATAGGCGTCGATGGCGTAGGGCTGATACATGGCATAGATGGGCCATGGTTCGAGGGCGATGGCGTTGTCTTGGTCGCTTGGGTCTATTGCGGATTCGGAGAAGTCTTTGTAACCGAGGGGGGCGATTTGGGTGATGCTTCGGGTCTCGAGATCGATGACGGCGAAGGCGTTGGCTTCTTGTAGGGAGATGTAGGCGGTGGTGGCATCGGGGCTTATGGTGACGTATTCGGGTTCGAGGTCTTGGGCTGCTGTGGCGTTGGGCCAAATCAGGCGGATGCCGTCGGCAAGGTTTTGGCGGGTGAAGTCGCCGAAGGTGAGGGTGGTGATGTTCGCAGCAGCAATCGTGTCGGCTGTGTAGAGCTGAGGCTGAGGTGTGTTTGAGCCGATGATCGGCTCACGATCAACGGCCGGAAGGTCGATGATCGTGATGGTGCCGGGTGGGTCGACGGCGAGGTTGATGTCAAGGTGTTCGCTGTTGCCGAGATGATCTGATGCACAGATGGGTTGGCCTTCGTTGGTGACTACAAGGGTTTGTAGGTCGGGGGTGAACTCAACGATGCCGGGGACATTACCGAGCTCGATGCTGGCGATGAAGTCCCCGTCGGGGTTAAAGAATGCGAGCTGACCTGGCTGGGGTTCGGCTAAGGCAGTTTGTGGGTCGAAGCTTGGGTCAGTGTCGATGGTTACGGCTATGAGGTTGTCGCCAACGGCAACGCTTTTGGCGGTGTCGCCGTATGGGGTTAGGTCGACACGGGTGATGAGTTCTGGTGTAGTGGGTTCTTCGATTGAGACAATGTCGAGGGAATGTTGGTCTGGGTTAGTGATGAACATTCGCTTGGAGATCGGGTCGTAAGCGACCTTTTCTGCAGTGAAGAGTCCTCCCCCGTCGAAGGTTCCAATTGGGGTGATCGTGACAGTCCCCCTACCCACCAGCACCCCACCCTCCTGTGCTGTCGCCGGCAGTGTCGTCAGTGTCATAAAGACTGTCAACAAGATGCCACTAACTGTTTTCACCAGGGTGAGCGTAAGCCCTCCTCAGCTGCAGCGCTAGCGAGTTTCTTGTCAAAGCACGCAAAGTTGCATCCTCCGAGCTTCTCGTAAAGACGCACCGCCGATGCAAGCTGGATCGCGTCGGATGCCTTGAGGGGGTGCCAAGCAACAAACGCGCTGGCAGCACCATAAACCCCAGAATCAACTTGTACTAAAGCAATCTGTTCAGCTTCCAACGGCGTGCTTCCATAGCGCGTATAGTCAGCCTCAAATTGAGTTGTAAGGTATCGAGCGTCTTCAAACGAAATCTCCTTGTCGCGCCACTTGCGCCATACAGCTGCGGGAAACTCAGCACGCGCTAGCTCACTTGCTGCCAGCCGTCCCGTCAACCCATGTACTAGTTCGCTCTTAGCTTCATCTACGTATCGCTTGACTAGCGCAGATGTGTCTAAGAAAGTGGTTTGGTAAAGAATGATCAGTACCCCTCTTCGCGGTTGGCGATGACTATGTCAGATAAGGGTGTCCCTTGACCGGCGCGCTTACGGACTTCGGCAAACTTTTTCTCGTCTCGTATCGGTCTAGGTGCGTTGGTTACTGGATTTGCGAGCATGCCGGCTCGATCAAGGACTGCTATTACATCTTCCCAACCCTCAGGTCTATAGGAGGCATCAGTTCCGAGCTTGGCAAGAACTGTCAAGAATTCGTTCATTGAGATGCCTCGGCGGTTTGCCCAGAATTTGACATCCTCGACCAGCCAGTCCTCAGCACGCCAAGTTACTTGTGTAGCCATGACATCATGCTAGCAATCATGCAGTCACTATGCGTATTTGTTTGTGGTGCGTAGGGTTTGGGGGTGATTGATCTTCGGTCTGACACGGTGACGTTGCCTTCTGCGGGGATGCGTGAGGTGATGGCTGCCGCTGAGGTGGGCGACGATGTGTACGGCGAGGACCCGACCGTGAACGCGTTGGAGTCGGCGACGGCGGAGCTGTTGGGCAAAGAGTCGGGGATGTTTGTGACAAGCGGCACGCAGGGGAATCTGTGTGCGTTGTTGGCGCATTGCGGGCGGGGTGATGAGTACATTGTGGGAGACCATGCGCATGAGTATCGCTATGAGGGTGGCGGGGCAGCGGTGTTGGGGTCGATTCAGCCGCAGCCGGTGCCGATTGGTGACGACGGGATGATCGATTTGTCAGCTGCTGAAGCGGTGGTGAAAGCTGACGATTTTCATTTTGCGCGGACTCGGCTGTTGTGTTTGGAGAACACTTGTGACGGGAAGGTGTTGACGGGTTCGCAGATGCGTGCGGCTGGTGAGCTGGCAGCTCGTTACGGGTTGGGGCATCATTTGGATGGGGCGAGGTTGTTTAATGCGGCGGTTGCGTTGGGCGAGCCGGTGGCTGAGTTGGTGGAGCCGTTTGATTCGGTGTCTGTGTGTTTGTCTAAGGGTTTGGGCGCGCCTGTTGGGTCGGTTTTGGTGGGGTCGGCGAAGTTGGTGGCGGAGGCTCGCAAGTGGCGCAAGATGTTGGGGGGTGGATTGCGACAGGCTGGGGTTTTGGCGGCGGCTGGGTTGTATGCGTTGGAGCACAATGTGGAGCGCTTGGCGGTGGATCATACAAATGCTGCTCGGTTGGCTGAGGGGTTGGTTGGGGGTGTGACGATTGAGTCATGTGCGACGAACATGGTTTTTGTTGATGTGGCATCGGCGGGCGGGCTGGGTAAGCAGTTGGAAGAGCGTGGGATTTTGACTACTTGGCATGGTTCGAAGTGTCGGCTGGTGACGCACCTGGATGTGTCAAGCGATGATGTGGACAGGGTTGTTGAGGGTTTTTCGGAATTGCTGAGCTGAAGGCTGTGCCGTGAGCGGTCAGCTTCGGCTGGTGGAACAAGCCCGGAGGCGTGGAGTCGCTGATCGGGCGGTGTTAGACGCTATGGAACGGGTTCCGCGTGATGCTTTCGTGCCTGCGGCTCTGGTGGAGCAGGCACTTGAGGACTATCCGTTGCCGATTGGTCATGGTCAGACCATTAGTCAGCCGGCAATGGTTGCGCTGATGGTTGAAGCTGCTCAGGTCTCATCGGGTGACAAGGTG
>JAAXHB010000371.1 GCA_012271125.1 Actinomycetota bacterium
CACCCATCCCCAAATCGGCAGCTGGGAAGTCCCCTGCACAGTCGACGTCTATGACCCGCCCAAACATTTCGGCTGGCGCACCGGCGACCCTAATAACCCTTCCGCTCGCTGGCGTTTCGAACTAGAAAACCGCGGCAACACCACCCGTCTGCGTTTTCGAATGATCCTTGGCCCCGGCCCCTCTGGGCTAACCGTTGCCGTGGATCAACGTCCCGACAAGGCCACCAAGATCATCTCCGGGCGAGTCGCAGACCTCGCCGCCAACATGACCAAAGTCATCGAAGGCGTCAAGAATCAAGCGCAGCAATAGCCGCGTTCAACATCCTCGCGCTACAACCCGCCATCGCCACCGGCGGCACATACTCCTGGGACAACTTCCGCGCCAGCTCCCGAAACGCCTCCGCCGCTGGCCCATCACCTAACGCAACCGGCGTCCCCGTATCGCCACCTTCTGACACCGCCGCCTCCAGCGGAATGCTCCCCAACAACGGCACCCCAATCTCTGTCGCCAACTCCTCGCCGCCCCCAGATCCAAACACCGCAAACCGCTCACCCGCCGCCGTCACCAGCTCACTCATATTCTCCACCACCCCCACAATCCGCAAATAGTTCTTGCGCCCCATATCAGCCACCCGAGCCGCCACCTTCTGCGCCGCCCGAGCCGGCGTCGTCACAATCAACATCTCCGCTCGCGGCAACATCTTCGCCAACCCCATCTGCACGTCCCCCGTCCCCGGCGGCATGTCAATCAACAAATAATCCAAATCATCAGCCCAAGCCACATCCTCACAAAAATGCTGCACCGCCCGATTCAACATCAACCCCCGCCACATCAACGCCGAACTCTCACCCTCCACCAAATACCCCATCGACACCACATCCAAGCGCCCACCCGAACCGCCGTCACCACCCGAACCACCAGCCGAACCAACCTCACGAGACACCGGCACAATCTTCCCTTCCGCCGAGCGCAACTCCCCCGACACCCCCAACATTCGAGGCACCGAATACCCCCAAATATCAGCGTCCATCACCCCCACCTTGAAC
>JAAXHB010000372.1 GCA_012271125.1 Actinomycetota bacterium
GACAAAGAATGCCTCCCCACCCACCAACTCGTACACCGTCTGTTCTTCGCTCACCATCTGAGATTTTAGAGACCCACACGCTTTCAGCTCACAAACCGCTCACCTCTAGGCTGCGGGCATGGAACTCATCCCGCTAGGCACTTTTACTGTTGAGCTCGCCCGCAAGGGAATCTTCGACATCGGCGACGGCCCCGCCGGCAAACGCATCATCTTCGAGGTCGAAAGCGGACGTTTCGAGGGTGAACGCCTCAAGGCAAACATCAAGGGCTCCGCCGGTGCCGACTGGTCGGTGACAGATGCCAACGGCACCATGACCCTCGATGTCCGCTGCACCCTCGAAACCGACGCCAGTGATAGTGGTGACAGCGCCCTTATTTATATGACCTATTCCGGTCGTGCCGACTTCTCCGACGGTCCGGGCACCAAGCCCATCTACACCGCAATCATGTTCGAAACCACCCACGACGACTACCGCTGGCTCAACAACATCGTTGCCGTCTCCAAAGGCACCGCCACCGGCCCCCTATCCCTCACCTACACCATCCACCACCTCTCCTAACCCACCCCACTAACCCTTTGGTGTCACACCCCTTCACTAGACATTCGGCTCATGCCCTCTGACAACAAGCCCACAACGGCTGAGCTACGGCAGCTCATCGTCGACGACGACTTCCAAGGTCTCTTCCGACGCATGGGTTGGGATAACCCAACCTCCACTGCTGCTATAGACATAGAGGACACAGCCCTCCAAGCCACCCCTGTCGGCGAAAAACGAGGCATCATCACTTACCACATTCGCTGTCCTGACCAAATATCCCAACGTCCTGACCAACATCGGGTCATCAAAGAACTACGACGCCGAGCGCGCGACCAGCTTGTCGTGTTCACCTCTGAAACCGAACACATGTGGCTATGGCCTGAGCAAAAGCCCAGCGGTGTTGGCTACAGATTGGTTGACCATCCTTACCAAGCCTCCACACCAACTAGAGCAATCCTCCAGCGACTCAAGCGCGCCAGCTTTTCTGTTGCCGAAGAAAGCGACCTCACGTCTAGCTCTGTCCTGAACCGAGTCCGGCGCTCCTTCAATGCCGAAAAGGTCACCAAGTCCTTCTACAACGAATTCAAGAAAAAGCATGACGAGTTCTCTTCAAAAATCAAAGGACTGGATACGCACGATCAAAGGCTTTACGCATCAGTACTGCTCAATCGCTTCATGTTCCTCTACTTCATCCAACAGAAAGGGTTCCTGGACAACGACACCGAGTACCTGAACAATCGCCTAACTCGTGTCCAAGGCACGCAGGCACAAGGCGACTTCTATTCCTTCTACCGCAACTTTCTTCTTCCTCTATGTCACCTCGGGCTAGGCCACCCCGACCAGCCCTACGAAGACGAGCACACAGCAGCCCTTATTGGCAATGTTCCCTATATCAACGGGGGCATCTTCGAGAAACACAAGCTCGAACAAGTCG
>JAAXHB010000373.1 GCA_012271125.1 Actinomycetota bacterium
CTTCTTTGTCGCCGGCTTCTTCGTCGCCATTCGCTTCTTGTGTGGTGGTTGGTGTCGTTGGTGCCATCGTTGTCGCCGGTATCACCGACTCCGCTGATTCTCCATTAGCGCAAGCCACACTCATCACAAGACACAAGGCGCAAATCAGTCTCATTGGCACTCGTGTCATACCCCTTCTCTAATGTCGCCGGCAGTTCGTTCAAAGTCGTCTGGTGTGAGCACATCGGCGGGCGTGACATCGGCAAGGGTGTGCGCTCCGATGCCTCGCATCACAGCTTTGATCTCGTTGGCAAGGAGTTCCAAAATGTTCACAACACCAGCTTGGCCGTTGGCCGCAAGTCCCCAAAGCGCAGCACGACCGATCATCGTGACACGGGCACCTAGAGCTACGGCTTTGATGACGTCGCCACCGCGGCGCACCCCCCCATCGAAGACGATCTCGATTTGGTCGCCGACGGCTTTGGCGATTGATGGCAGAGCTCTAATGCTGGCTGGGGTGCTGTCCAAGTTGTTGCCTCCGTGATTTGACACTGAAATGGCTGTGGCACCGGCTTGGACGCAGTGCTTGGCGTCGTCGACGCGCATAACGCCTTTGACCATCATTGGGAGTTGCCATTCTTGGATCATCCATGCAATGTCGTCCCATGTGGGTGGCGGAGTCGTCATCCATTCGCGGTAGGCGTCAAAAAATCCTGGCTGGCTGTCCGTTCCGGCTACTCCCCTACTCTGGCTTGCTTCATCGTTGGGACGATTGCCGCTTCCCATGTTTGGGACGGTGAAGGTGGGGAGGTTGCCCGCCGTGAGGTAACGCCAGAGCCAGCGTGGATGCGCAATGGCGCTTGGAGCGTGGCACAGCATCGTTTTGATACCCATGTTCTGCGGGATGCGTGGCGAGCCCCAGTCCCGACCATGCGAGAACGACCAGTCCAGCGTCAGGATGCCCGCAACCGCGCCGGCTTGTTTGGCTCGTTCCATACGAGCCGCGATCTGGTCTCGGGTGCCTGACCAGTAGAACTGCATAAAGGTGTTCGGGTTAGCTGCGGAGACCTCTTCGACGAACTTCGACGCAAACGAGCTAAGCGCCGTCGGGATGTCGTAGGTGGCTGCGGC
>JAAXHB010000374.1 GCA_012271125.1 Actinomycetota bacterium
TCCTCCAACAGCGAACTAATCACCCCCGCCAACACCACAACAGTCGCAACAATCCCAACCAAAAGCGGCACAACCAGACCCCACCGCAGCTCACGCAACGCCGCCTGAGCCCCCGCAAAATCCCCACGCACCACACATCCCATCGCTCGAGCCCCACCCCGCAAAGAGCTCAACAAATCCCCATAAATCCCCAACACCAAAGCAACCGTCCCACCCGACACACCAGGCACCAGATCAGCCGCCCCCATCAACACCCCCCGCCCAAAGTTAATCCCCAAATTGACCCCCAAGTTCACCAAGGCGCGCACGGCGCTACCCCTGCGAAGCGAGACGGCGACTCTTGAACTTCGACTTCACATAATCACGGTTGAGCAACGCAATGAAATCCAAAGAGATCTCCTTCGGGCACGCCTCATGACACTCCCCATGATTGGTGCACGACCCAAAAAAGCTCTCCATGACCTCCACCATTGCCTCACTACGCCGCAGACGCTCCGGCTGACCCTGTGGCAACACGTTCAAATGCCCCACCTTGGCAGCGGTAAACAACTGCGCCGCCGAATTCGGACACGCCGCCACACACGCCCCGCAACCAATGCACTGCGCCGCATCCATCGCAAAATCCGCCACCTCCTTAGGCACCGGAATCTCATTGGCATCAGGCGCAGTACCCGTCGGCGCGCTAATAAATCCACCCGCCTGCACAATCCGATCAAACGCCCGCCGATCCACCATCAAATCCTTCACAACCGGAAACGCCTTCGCCCGAAACGGCTCCACAACCACCTCATCGCCGTCAGCAAACTTGCGCATATGCAGCTGACACGTTGCCGTCGCCCGCTCCGCCCCATGCGCCCTCCCGTTGATCATCACCCCACACGTCCCGCAAATCCCCTCCCGGCAATCATGCGCAAACGCAATCGGCTCCACCCCGTCAGCCACCAGCCGCTCATTGACAATGTCAAGCATCTCCAAAAACGACGCATCCGTGGGAATATCGGCTGCGTCAATATCGGTAAACCCACCAACTGCCGACGACGACTCCTGGCGCCACACACGCAACTTCAGATCAATCGTCTCACTCATTTATAACTCCGCTGCGCCAATGCCACGTTAGAAAACGACAACGACTCACGCACCAACTCCTGCGCCTCACCCGACCCACGCCACATCCACGCCGCCACATACGCAAAGTTCTCATCGTCACGCAACGCCTCACCTTCAGGCGTCTGATGCTCCTCGCGAAAATGCCCCCCACAGGACTCCTCACGATGCAACGCATCACGCACCTTCAACTCAGCCAACTCCATGAAATCATCCACCCGATTGGCCTTCTCCAACGCCTGATTCACCGTCGCAGCCGACCCCAACACCCGCACATCGGAGCGAAACTCCTCCCGCAACGCCGGAATCTCGCTCAACGCCTTCTCCAACCCTGCCCGATTGCGTGCCATCCCGCAATATTCCCAAACAATCTTGCCCAATTCGCGATGAAAATGATCTACCGACTGAGTCCCCTGCACCGCCAACCACTGCCGCCCCCGTTCCGACACCGCCGAAACCGCCGACTCAAACACAGGATCAGACTCAGGCACAACCCCCGACCCCAACTTTGCCGCTAAATAATCCCCAATCGTGTACGGCAACACAAAATACCCATCCGCCAACCCTTGCATCAACGCAGACGCCCCCAACCGATTCGCACCATGATCAGAAAAATTGCACTCCCCAATCGCATACAACCCAGGCACCGTCGTCATCAAGTTGTAATCCACCCACAAACCACCCATCGTGTAATGCGTCGCTGGATAAATCCGCATCGGCACTCGATACGGATCCTCGCCGGTAATCCGCTCATACATGTCAAACAAATTGCCATACTTCTC
>JAAXHB010000375.1 GCA_012271125.1 Actinomycetota bacterium
GGCTACTACGGCCACAGCGATGGCTGCTAAGACAGTGAGGCCTGAGCGTTTGGCGTACATCGCGTCAACAACGACTTCACCGCCAAGGCCTTCGATTAACTCTGACACGAGTTGTTCGAGGATGGCAGCGCCGACTATTGCGCCTGCCATAGCGACGACGATGCGACGAATGCGTGAGGTGGCAATTCGGAGCAGTCCGCCGATTGCGCCGAGCAAAAGTCCAATGGCGAGCCAGTAGAGCACGCCTGTAGTTGTTGAGCTGTCGAAGTTCAGCAGTCGGCTGAGTGCTGGACTCCAGTTGACTAGCGGGTCGCGAATATCAAAATGCGTTATGAGGATTGTGAGCAGCGAAAGGCCAGCAGAGGTGCCGAGTCCGACGATGATCCCGCCGACGATTTCGTGGCTGCCTGCGGCGTGACGAAGTTTCATCGCAACGACGGGCTGGTGGCTAACGCGGTAGGCGGTCACTATCGGCACCCATAACAAAGCGAGGTAGCCCATGCTCAAGATCGGATGAATGATCATGCGCTCATCAAGCGTGACGGGCATGCCGGCTAGCGCGATAAAGATTTGTGCTCCGGCACCGAGCGCGCAGAAGCGGGCTATGCGTCGCCAGTCCTGGGCAAACGTCGGTCTTGGCGGAGCTAGCTCTTCGGCGTCGGGCTGGACAGGGGTGGGTTCTTGAACAGCAACGGCAGCTTCTGCCGTGGCTTTAGCCATTATCTCAGTCGAGTCAGCAGCCATTGCTTAGGTGCGGTCTTGGGCGGAGAGTTGCTCGCCGAAGATTCCACTTGGGCGTAACAACAACACTGCGATCAGCACGGCAAATGCCACAGCGTCACGTAACTGCGACACGCCACGCACTCCCAGTGGTTCCAAAATCATCAACGGTCCAAGCGACTCAGCGAGCCCAATTGACACGCCGCCGACCATTGCTCCGCCGAGGTTGCCAATACCGCCAACCACAGCTGCGCTAAAGGCCTTGATGCCTGGCAAGAAACCGGCGGTGTGGATGACGCTGCGGAACAAAATGCCCCACAAGATGCCTGCTACCCCAGCCATCGCTCCTCCGATGGCGAAGACCTTAACGATGGTGCGGTTGACGTTGATGCCCATAAGGGCAGCGATTTCAGAGTCCTCAGCAACAGCACGCATGGCTTTGCCGGTTTTTGTGCGATCCACGTAGTACCAAAGCCCAGCCATGGCGATAGCTGCCACGACTATCACCAGCACACGAGCACCCTCGATTCCGAGTAACCCGATTTTGTCTTTAAGCCAGTCGGGGACGTCGGGATAGGACTTGGTCTGTGGTCCAAGCAGCACAACAGAAATGTTTTGCAACAAGAAAGACACGCCGATTGAAGTGATCAACGGAATTAGTCGAGGCTGATTGCGTAAGGGCCGATAGGCGACCCGTTCCATCACCACAGCGGTCAAGGTCGACACAATCACGGCCACGACCACGATAAAAAGCAGAGAAGCAATGAAGTTTGATTGCCATGCCCCGGCGTCGGCGAGCTTGTTGGACACGATCATGCCGGTCATAGCACCAACCATGAACACCTCGCCATGGGCGAAGTTAATAAAGCCGAGCACGCCATAAACCATCGAATAACCCAGGGCGATCAGCCCATACATGGCACCCTGGGCGAGACCAGAGGCGATGAGACCTTTTAGCTGTTCGCCGGTTAGGCCGGTGGCATCTGGGTTAGCCCAGCTGGCAAAAGGATTGTCCGCGTTGATCTGTTGGGCAATGAAGCCCAGCAAGCCAACGGTGATTAGAGCAATAGCAACGAAGCGAAGTCCGAATAGGAACCAGTCGACCCCTGTCCGGTATTTGCCTTTGGATACGTCCGCGTGGACAGGCACCGAATCAGGGGTCGTCATGGCTTCTTAGTTTGCTTGGTTTTCGCCGGCTGTTGCGGGACTCCCGGTCGAACCCAGGAGCCCCGCTAGGCCTTGCGTTTAGTTACTCCTAGGGAGCGAACTCGAAGACGACGTTGTTCTTGCTTGCCTCGAGGTCGTCGGAGCTGTCGTGACGGATAACGGTGATCTTCTGCGAGCCGCAGTCACCGAATTCGTCACAGGAGATGGTCCCGATGAGGCCGCTGTAGCCGCGAATGCCATAGAGGTAGTCGCGCACGCCTTGGCGGTCGATCATCAAGGTGCCATTGTCCACCCATGAGGAAGCCTTGATGGCTTCAAGCAACATGGTGGTTGCGTCATAGGCATGTGCCCAGAACGGAGCCTCAGGTGGGTTGCCGTATTCGGCTTCGTATACCTCAAGGAACTCTTCAGCCATCTTGCCGGTGCTCTCGTTGACGTTTTCGCCGTAGCGAACGTCAGGACCGGAGAAGTGGATGCCTTCAGACTGGGGAAGCTCCATAAAGCCGTCGAGCAACAAACCGTCCGCTGCTAGCAGTGCGGTGTTTTCAAGACCGGACACGCCTGGTGCCTGGTCTGCCACGAAGTCACCGGCTGGCTGGAAAATCGGGAAGAACAGTGCCTCAGGTTCGTTGGCGGCTAGCTCGGTTAAGGCGGGCACCATGTCAGTGTCTTCCTTGTTGACGCCGGTGAAGCCAGTCACCTCACCGCCAAGATCAGCAAAAGCATCGGTGAACGCTTGGGCGAGACCCTGGGTGTAGGGGTCACCGTCGTGGATGGCGGCGGCGGAGTTAATCAACAAGTCGTTGAACACGAAGGTCGCCATGGCTTGACCCTGGTAGAGGTCATTGTGGGCGGTGCGGAAATAGCCGACGTTGAAGTTCTGTCCGGCGTTGCCGACAAGGTCTGAAGTCAGTGCCGGTGACGTGTTTGACGGCGAAATCATGACCATGCCTGCCTCGCTGATCAGCGGCGCAGCAGCGGTGGCAGCGCCTGAGCAGGCTGTGCC
>JAAXHB010000376.1 GCA_012271125.1 Actinomycetota bacterium
AAGACGTCGTCAAAGATGACACCAACGTCACCGTAGATCGCATCGGTACCGCCTCTGTTACCGAACCCTACGACCCTCGAACCAACGACGAGTGCTTCGCCGGCTGCAAGGGCTTGCGAGTTCTCACCCAGCCCACCACCGGCGGATCTGTAACCCTTAATGACCTATTCAACCCCACCGGTTTCATCTACAACCTCGCCGAAGATGAGCCAGTCACAAACCCGGTCACCTTCACCTACACCACCGACTCCGCTTGGGAACGCCGCCAATATGCCACCGTTTCAATGATCGTCCGTAATCCAAACATTGATGTCCTAGTTAACGACACCGCCGCCATGATGACTACCGACAGCACCCTCGACATCCCCATCCTCGCTAACGACATCTGCGCCCAAAACTGCGTAAACATTTCCCCATCATCAGTAACCGACACCAATGGCAACGTCTACGGCGCTGTCACCATCACCGGTGCCGGCGCCAGTCGCATGGCTCACTACGACATTTCCAGCGAATCCGCACCGCATCCTTCGCCAGTTTCCTTCACCTATTCAACCGACGCCTCTGTCCCCAACGCTGGCGACGCCACCGTCACCATCCAGATACTCCCCAATGAAGGCTTGCGCTCCTCTCAGACCACCACCGTGGATCGTGAAGGCACTGACGCAATCCACCTTGTCTACGACGTCCTCGCTGTCGACACCTGCCCCACCGGTTGCACAAATCCACGCATAGTTGTCTCTAGAACAGACCTCACCGAGCGCACCACTTTTGACTACGGCGAAGCCTCTTTCGTCACAACCCACCCGATCACTAACACCGCTCTAAGCCGACCGCATCTCTACTGGACGCTCCCCGCTAACAGTGCCGCCCCCACATCCGCTATGAGACTCGATTACACCACCGACACCGCCTTCGTCTTCAGTGAAACCGGCAGTCTCGCCATCACCGTCAACCCCGTCGACGTGCTCACAGCAGACTCCGCTGACCTCACCCGCTCCGCCACCGAACAGTTCACCACCACTCTCGATGTCCTCGCCAACGACAAGTGCGCCACCTGCGGCACCCCAACAGTCGTCTCCACCACTCCCAACATCGGCACCGCCTCCTTCATCGACGGCTCAAACGGCAAGATACTGCAATACGTCGTCGCCAACGGCACCGCCGTCCCAAGCCGCATCGTCGTCGAATACTCCACCGACAACTCCGTCACCAACGGCGTCGTCACCTTCAACTTCGCCGTCACCGCCGACATCCTCGTCAATGAAACCCTGATCGTCCCACGCACAGGAACCGAAGACACCACCGACACCTTCAATGTCTTATCTAATGACTACTGCGGCGTCTCCGCCTGCGCTGGCTTCAACGTCACTTCCGGCCCCGCCGCCGGCACTCTCACCCTCAACCCCGACAACACCCTCACCTACGTCACCGACTCCACCGTTCCCGCAACCAATCAAACCTTCACCTACACCACCACCAACGCCGCCGCTTCCGCCACCG
>JAAXHB010000047.1 GCA_012271125.1 Actinomycetota bacterium
CCGCTATCCATGACGTCGCTTGACCCGACTGCAGCCTCATATGCGAAATCCGCCAACGGTGCCGGCTCGAAATCATCGGTCTCCACCGCACCGCTTAGCACCACCGCCGCCCCATACAGCTCGCTTTGATTCTTAATCGTCTGCGGTGCCCCCCATCCTTGGCTCAACTCTGCCGGACGATCTGCCGTGCAAATAATCAACGGCACCCCTGAGTTCGACGCCTCCAGCACCGCCGGCAAATAATGAGCACCGGCAGTACCCGACGTGCACACCAGCACTGTCGGTTGTCCCGAATCACGGCTCATCCCCAACGCAAAAAACGCCGCCGAGCGTTCGTCAACGACGACCCATTTGCGCAGTCGAGGATTGGCATCAAAACACAAGGTCAAAGGCGTGGAGCGTGACCCTGGACTGATGACAACGTCGGTGACGCCGCGTGCCGTCAACCGAGCCACAAACTCCGTTATCGACTTATACAGAGACTCATTCGGCGGCAACTCATTCGGCAGTGACTCGTTGAGCGACGACTCCGGCGACGACTGGGTCATTGCGATGTCACCTCTGCTCCTGTGCCGATGACACCGCCGACGCCTCGATACGCACCCCTGCCGAAACAAGAGCCGTCACTAACGCAGAGAACTTCAGAGTCGTTTCAGCTAACTCGTCTTGTGGCACGGAGTCAGCCACAATGCCCGCTCCGGCGAACAGACGCAATGAATTACCTGTTAACAACCCGCAGCGCAAGCCAACGCGCATCTCACCGTTGCCGGCAAGGTCGCACCAACCCACCGGTGCCGCATACCAGCCACGGTTAAATCCTTCGTTCTCCCCGATGAACTCCAGCGCAGCCGACGTAGGCGTGCCGCCCACCGCAGGCGTCGGATGCAACGCACCGGCAACCCGCAACACGTCCATATCGCTCATTTGAGTGCGCCGGTGCTGAACCTGCGCGGAAATAGGCGTACATAAATGCTGCACCCCGCTCAGACGCATCACCTCAGGCTCAGACGACGTCGGCTCAACCAGACCCAGCTTCTCCAACACAGCCACGATCCCGTCAACCACGAACCGATGCTCAGATCGTTCCTTGTCCGAACCCAACAACGCCTGTGCCAAGCGCTCATCTTCAGCGCCAGTAACACCTCGGCGAGCAGTGCCCGCCAATGCGGTCGTGTGGATTGTCTTGCCCTGAAGCGTCACTAGCTCCTCCGGCGAAGCCCCTATAAACACCGAGCCATGGGACACGTCAAAAGCAAAGGTTGCGCATTCGGGATTTTGCTGTTGGAGATGACCCAGTATGGATGCCAGCAATGACGGGTCATTGACTACTTCCTCAACGACGACATCTACAGCTCGAGCTACGACGACTTTGTCTAACTTTTTTGGGTCTAACTTTTTTGGGTCTAACTTTTTTGGGTCTAACTTCTTTGGGTCCAACTTCTTTGGGTCCAACTTCTTTGGGTCCAACTTTTTTGGGTCCAACTTTTTTGGGTCCAACTTTTTTGGGTCTAACTTTTTCGAGTTCAACTTGCCGTTGTTTAAAGCGGCAACAGCTCGCTCGACGATTTGTTCGTAGTCGGGGTCAGTCGTGAGGTCGTACAAAATGTCGTCAACCACTGATGGTGTTGTTGATGATCTCAACTGCTCTGCTTTTGATGACGACGACAGCAGCGAGTTCGCCTTCTGTTCTAACTTGCCGATCAGAGCATCGTTGCTATTGCGGCTCCCGCGAGCTGCAAGTTGCAGCCAGGTTCCGTCGGGTCGCTGAATGATTGTTATCTCAGCTAACACCAGGCGACAGTCATCAGGCCAAGTGTTCCCTTCGTCAAAGGAGAAACCACCAACAAGAACTGGCGACGGCGCATCAGGGGCACCCTCGCGACGCACTCTTGCCTCCAACGCAGCGCGAGCCGCCGATGCCCCAGCAAAGCGGTCTACCCCGCTAGGCGCAATTACCTCGACTTCGCCAATCGCCAAAATCGACGTCGGCGGACTCAGCCACAAGGCGACCTGTTCGCCAGCAGGCAGAGCCGCGTAGATGTCCAAGAGGTCAACAGGTTCATCAAGGCGTCGTGTTACACAGACAACGTCGGCACTGGCAGCGTCGTCATCGTCTAAGCGAGCTGTAACCCGTGCAGTCAATGTCTGCTCAAAATGGCTCGCCACCAGTTTCGTTGCCACTGGAACTAGCCGCTCAAAGCTCGCAAACCTCTCCGAACGATCCGACTCGCCCACATTGGCCTTGAACACGTCGATGGCGTCGTCGATAACAGCCTCCACGTTGGCAGCGTGACGCATCGCCAACGCCGCCAGCTCCTCCACATTGACACCCTCGCTCATCAAGGTCTTGGCGCTCACCAACATGTCGGCGCTTGCCGGCTCGAACAGCTCATCGTCAGGCTCAGATCCCGAAACCGGCACCAGCAAGCCCGCCTGAACCGCCAAATCCACCCAGAACGGCTCCAAATCCGCCAAACGCCCCAAATCGGCCCGGCTTAACAGCGCATTGGCGTCATCTGACACGCTCACAGGCTAAGAGTCGCCCCTGCCCGCTAAGCCACAACTAATGTTGCCGCCATGACCGCATCAATCCTCGCCGCAGTCAGCAGTACCGGCTACAACATCGTCTTGCTGCTCCACATCCTCACCGCGCTAATTGCCTTCGCGCCCGCGTTCACGCACCCACTGCTACGCAGCCAACTCCGCCCCGACGGTGCCAGCCAACCAATGTTCGCCGCAATGATCCTCAACACCCGTCGCTTCTACTCACCCGCACTTATCGTCACCGGCCTCCTTGGATTCGCCGTCGCCGGCATGTCCGACAAAGTTCACCAAGTCTCCGAAGGTTGGCTCATCGCCGCCGTGCTCATCTGGGTCGCCATGAACGGCGTCCTCCACGCACTGATCGTGCCCGGACTCAAAACCCTCAGTGAAAACGGTGCCTCCAGCGGCGCCGCGCTAGTGCGAGTTCAGCGTGGCTCAGCAATCATGACAGGCATGCTGGTCGTGCAGCTCTGGCTAATGATCTGGCAACCCGGCGGCTAAGGCTCACCCTTTAGAGGGAACCGCTTCACAATCTCAAAAGGCTCACCGATAACTGAGCTAACCAAGGCGAACTCGTTGACAACAAAGCTGCCCTGAACCGGTATTTCCGGTATTGATGTTGACAACGACGGCTGCGACGACGATGACGATGCCTGAGGCAGAGCACGCCCCGACAACTCATCACGTAACCGACCAACCGTTATATGTCCGGTGAACCCTTTCTTGTGCGGCGGCTCGCCCACGTGCGCGCTCGCTTCCGCAATAGCCAAAGCCAACTCATCTGCGCCTTGAACTGGAACCATCAACACATGATTACCTAAGGGTGTGACACAAGTTCCAAAACTGACCGTCACAGGCTCGTGCCGCACCGCCGACAGGGCCTCAATCACCTCATCAATATCAGCGTCACCGAAAAACCGCAAGGTCACATGCAGGCGAGACTTCGACACCCAGCGCCAGCCCTCAATCTCAGGACGCTCCATCGCCTCCAAAACCGCCTGAGCTTCAGCACTCGGCCACAACCCCGCAAACAACCTTGCCATGTTCTCACGCTAGACACCCACCATCTGCTAATCAGCTACCAATCCCTACTAAAGCCCATATCTGGGCACGAGCCAACACCGGACAATGTTTAGTGTCATAGGGGGGTTTAGTGTCATAGGGGGTCACTAATCTCACGCAGGTGCCAATCGACATCCAGCCCGTCCCATACGGCACGCCCGCGCTCAAACGCCTAACAGAAATCGTCACCAATACCAAAGGCAACGATCCGTTAGCTCCGGTCACCGTCATCGTCCCTCGCAACTTTGTAGGAATCACCGCTCGCCGCCACCTCGCCCGCCAATTCGGCGGTGTCATCGCTGTGGAGTTCGTCACCATTGGCAAGCTCGCCCAACAACTCGGCGCAGCCCGACTCGCCGGCCAAGGCATGCGCCCCGCTCCCCCGCTGGCGGTAGCCCAAGCCGTACGCAGCGTCCTTGAAAGCGACCCTGGCTACTTCACTGCTGTCGCCGGTCACCCCTCGACTGAACGCAGCCTCATTCGTGCCCATCAGGAGTTCACCAAACTCGATACGGCCGCTCTTGATGAGCTCTCACAAGGAGCGCAACGAACCGCCGATGTTGTGCGCATCCACCGCCTCGCCAAAACTGCGCTTAACCATCAGGGCTTTAGCGACGAACGTGACCTTATAAAAGCCGCCATCTCCGAGCTTGAGAGCAATACCGCCAAGACTTCGGTCTTTGGGACAATGATCGTCTATCTGCCGCAACGTCTAGCAGGAATCGAGCTGACGCTTGTCCAAAAACTTGCCGAATCGGTGCAGTTAACAGTCATCGCAGCGATGACAGGTGTCGACGACGCCGACGAGACCGTCGTCAGGACGCTTAAGGGTCTCGATCCAAGTTGGCAGGCAGTGTCATCCAATCAAAACAGCGAGGCCGACATCGAAGTCATCAGCGCATCTGATGCCGACGACGAGGTGCGCCACGCCATCCGCCAACTCATTGATGCGATAAGGCACTCAGCTACCCCCAGTCGGTGTGGGATTTTGTATGGGACTTCTGTTCCGTACGCACGCCTTATCACCGACATGCTTGATGCTGCAGGAATCACACGATCCGGTGTCACCACTAAAACCGCTGCGACTTGCTGGCTCGGGCGTGCCCTGCTTGGACTTCTTGATCTAGCCGTCGGTAACTTCTCCCGCACAGCAGTCATGAACTGGCTGAACGTTGCACAGCCTCAACTTCCAGACGGCTCAACTGCATCGCTTGCCGAGTGGGAACGCATCGCCCGCGAGGCACGTGTTGACATCGGGCTTGCTAACTGGCAAGCTCGCCTAACCACTTTTGCAACAGACCGCCAAAACGCAGCTAGCGAAATCAGCAAAGACGAAGAAAACGAGTGGCTCATTGAGCGTTACCAACGCCAAGCAGCCAACGCCAATCAACTTGTCGAGTTCGCCACCGCACTCCATGAGCTGCTGACAATTGCGGAAAGTGGTAACACCTGGGCCGAATGGGTCAGCTGGTGTCAACAACTGATCGCGACCTACCTCGACAACAGCTCCGCTACACCCATGCCAGCAGATGAAGCAGACCTAGCTAAAGACATCTCAACCGCATTAGAAGAAATCGCCAACCTTGACCACGCCACCACTAGCAAAGACTCACCTAGCACAGTCACCCTCCCGATCTTCCGGCGAGCCTTACAGGGCGAGCTTGAACGTCTCCAACCACGCGGCGGCAAATTCGGCACCGGCGTATTCGTCGGCCCGCTCAGCCAAGGCGTCGGCATGGACTTCGACCTTGTCCTCATCTGCGGATTAGCCGAAGGCACCCTCCCGGCGCGCCCCCGTGAAGACGTCCTGTTGCCAGATAACGAACGCCGCCCCGCCCCAGATCTTGAGCTGCGCTCGGAGCGCACCGGCAACGATCACCGCTACTTCCTCGCAGCCCTAGCGAGTGCACAAAAGGCCTGCCTGCTCTACCCTCGAGGCGATCTCCGTCGAACCTCTGAGCGCATGCCGAGTCGTTGGCTTGTTGATATTGCCGAAGCCAAGCTCAACAAGCGCATAACCCCAAGTGAACTTGCCCGCGAGTCCGGCGATTGGCATCACGAAGTCCCGTCGTTTATTTCCGGCATCCGCCACGCCGATTTCGGTGCCAGTGTCCAAGAACACGACATGCACCTCCTCCTCAACGCCCATGACTCTGCCACTACCGCTACCCAATCTCGCCTAGCCGACCAAGAACACGCTTGGAGTCGTGTGCTACACGCCCACGAAGCCCGCTCCAAAGTCGCCCAAGCAGCCGCTCAACTAAACCGTTCCGAAGTCACCCTCGGCGCTCAGCTGATGCTGGCTCGCTTCTCAAGCGATTTCACCCGCTTCGATGGCAACCTCAGCCACCGCGACGCCCGCCAAGACTTCAGCTGGCCCTATCCGGGCGACGGCACTACGATCACCTCAGCATCCAAGCTCGAGTCATGGATGGCGTGCCCGTATCAGTATTTCGTGCGCAACATCTTGAAAGTCAACGAAATCGACGAGCCAGAAACCATGGCAATCTCCAGCCTCGACTTCGGCTCGCTGATACACGACATCTTGTACCGCTGGCTCACCAAAATGATCCAGCAAAACGCCCAAAAACCCGCCACCGAGAAATGGGCTGACGAAGAACAAGCATGCCTCAAAAAAACCGCTGACGAACGCCTCACCGCTATGGACAACGCTGGCCGCACCGGCCGTTTGTTTCATCGTGAACGCACCCGCCGCCTTGTCGAAGACACCTTGGATCGCTTCATCGAATTCGACAACGCACATCGTGTCAGTTATGACATCCAACCTGAAGCAGCAGAACTTTCATTCGGAATGTCACACAGCTTGCATCCACCCGTGACTATCGAATTTACTGACGGCACAAGCATCGAAATGCGCGGCTCAATTGACCGACTGGACCGCACAAAAGCCGGCAACCTTGTCGTGATCGACTACAAAACCGGCAGAGCACCAGCCAAGAACCCCAACATGTCCGCACCCGACGGAGGACGATTCCAAATCGTTCTCTATGACGAGGCAGCTCGCCGTCTCGCCAAGACCGGATCCATTCAACCCGTCGCCGACAATGCTCACCAAGACCAGGACCTTGGCATCTACTGGTACATGTCCCCACGTGAAGACTCAATCGTGGATCACCCCTATGAGATGGCTGATGCCCGTGAACCTGTCATGAAAAACGTGGCGACCATTGTTGCCATGATCAAAAAAGGTGTCTTTGTGATGCGTCCTCAGCAGCCAGGTGACTGGGGATTTGGATGTGCGTATTGCACTCCTGACGGGTCAACGTCACGCCCCCAATGGCTCGACTGGAAACGCCTGGCAGAACAACCCGAAATTACTGCAATAAACAAACTCGTCTCCCCCGATAACGATGACGACGACGATGCTGATGACAACGACGACAAGGGCAGCGGCGATGTCTGATTTGCCGGATCAGTCCGCACGAGATCAGGTTGTCAACGACCTCAATGAGACGATCTTCCTAGAAGCCGGTGCTGGCTCAGGCAAAACCCGGTGCCTTGTCGAACGCATCAAGGCATTGCTTGCCTCAGGTGTGGCGATGGAAAACATTGCTGCCATCACCTTCACCGAAAAAGCCGCTACCGAGTTGCGCGACAGAATCCGTGACGAGCTCGAAGCCGCACGCCAAGGCAGACCCAGCACAATCTCACCTGAGCTTGCCGCACCTGCTCTGCAACAGCTTGACAGTGCCGCCGTCGGCACGCTCCATTCCTTTGCCCAACGAATCCTTGCCGAGCACCCCGTCGAAGCCGGTCTGCCGCCGGCACTGGAGGTAGCGGACGAAATCACAGCCGACATCGCCTTTGACGCAAAGTGGCAGACCTTCCTAAACGGACTCTTAGACGATCCAGAGATGGTTGAGCCCCTGATGGCGATTGAAGTTAGTGATTCTGACCTGCGCAGTCTCGCGAAACAAATGAACGAACATTGGAACCGTTTCCGTGTCAGCACCAACATGCCAGAGACGCCACCCGATAGCGAAGAGCCCTCACATGAAGAGTCCCCAAACGAAGAGCCCTTAAACGAAGAGCACTTAAACCCAAACGAAGAGCCCTTAAATATTGCCGAAGCTCTAGCAAAGGTCACTTCACGCATTGAGCAATTTGTGGTTGAGCTAGCCAAAGAACGTCGCAACGCAGGCCAACTCGACTTCCAAGACCTACTTATCCGTGCTTGTGACCTCTTAATGGACTCAACTCATGGCAAAACCGTCCGCAATCATCTGCGTCAGCGTTACCAACGCCTCCTCATCGACGAGTTTCAAGACACCGACCCTTTGCAAATCCTGCTCGCTGTAGCCCTAGCCGCTGACTTTTCTGAACCCCATAATTGGCAACAACTCCCTGCCGAACCTGGGCGACTCTTTTTTGTTGGCGATCCCAAGCAGTCGATTTACCGCTTCCGAGGTGCCGACATTGCCACCTACCTTCAGACCCGTGAATATGTCGAGAAGCTAAACGGCAAGGTTCTCAACCTCACTCAAAACTTTCGCTCGGTTGAGTCGATCATCAACTGGGTCAACAAGGTGTTTAAGCAACTCATTCAACAAGACGGCAAAAGTCAGCCGAAATATGTCGCCTTGAACGCTCACCGCACCAAAGAGCCAGCCGTCGGGCCCGGTGTTGCAGTATTGGGTGCTTCAGAACTTGAGTTCAAGACCCCAGTTGGTGAAATAAGGCGGGTTGAAGCCGCCCGGGTTGGCGCAACCATCGTTAAGGCTCTCCATGAGGGCTGGTCGGTCTATGACGAGAATATTAAGAACTGGCGTGCGGCTCAACCTTCCGACATCGCCGTTTTGATCCCCACGCGTACCAGTTTTAACGAGCTTGAAGACGCTCTGATCGCAGCAGACATCCCCTACCGCGCTGAAACCTCTTCATTGGTGTATCACGCCCGCGAAGTGCGTGACGTGCTGATCACTATGCGAGCCATTGCCGACCCGACAGATGAGCTGAGCGTGGTCACTGCCCTTCGCTCACCTCTATATGGCTGCGGAGATGATGACCTCGCCCACTGGAAACTCACCTGCAAGCGAAGTTTTTCTCTGCTCAGTAACCCTGATGACTTTGCTGAACATCCAGTGGCGTTGGGCTTGGCACACCTGCGTTCGCTGCTGGAGCAGAGCCGCTGGTGCGACCCTGCTGATCTCATGGAGCGCCTAATACGCGAGTGCGGCGCTTATGAAACTGGAGTACTCACTGGTCGTTCCCGCGAGGTTTGGCGACGGCTGCGTTACCTGATGGATCAAGCCCGGGCATGGGCAGATGCCGGCGGTACCGATTTGCGTAGTTACCTTCACTGGACCCGCTTACAAAGTGACGAGCGGGCACGAGTCACCGAAACCCTGCTGCCTGAAACTGACGATGACAGCGTCAGCATCCTCACTGTTCACGGTTGCAAGGGTTTGGAGTTCCCTATTGCTATCTTGTCCGGGACGACTTCGACTATGTCACAGTCGACACGAGGTCCTGTCGTTGGTTGGAACAGCCACGACAAGCTGGCAATACGACTTAAAGCCGGAAAAAAAGACACCGCTATCAAGACTGAGACATTTGACGAGTGGCACAAAGAATCCATAGAAATGGATCGGCAGGAAAAACTGCGTCAGATGTATGTTGCGTGCACTCGTGCCCGAGACCATTTGGTTGTCAGCCTGTTCCGCGCTGCGCCAAAAAATTCCGATGATTCAAAAAAGTCCTCTTCTAAAAAGCCTTCAAGATGGGCGGAGGTATTCGCTAGTACTGACGCAACCAACGGCGTGGAGCAACTTGAGTTCGACGATTACGCAATCCTCGACCGATCAAGGGTTAAGTCGCTAGTTGAGAGAGATCAGACTTCTTATGACAACGACATCAGCCGCGACGAGTGGCTTGCTGAGCTACAGCGGACATTAATAAAGGCGGCGACGCCGAGCGTGGTCAGCCCATCGTGGCTATCCAAACACGCAAAGAAAACCGACGATCTCGAAGACGACCCGAAAGAAAACGTTGAGATTGAGCGTGACCTTGGGCGCAGCGGACGTGGTGGCACCTCAATCGGCAGCGCGGTTCATGCCGTTATGCAACATTTTGACTTTGCATTGCGAGACGCTGTTGAACTCAGCGATGATGATGCTTTAGCAACACTGCGAGCCGAAGCGGCACGCCAAGCCGCTGCTGAAGGTATGCCTCAAGACGTCGACACCGTTTATGAGCTGTCTCGTGCTGCGCTGAACACCGAACCGGCACGGGCAGCTGCCAAGACCGGTCAATGCTGGCGTGAGCTGTCTATTACCTCTCCTATTGGTACAGCTTCTGACGGAGCTTCTGATGTTCTCGTTGAGGGCTTTATCGACATGATGTATCGCGACGAAGCCGGACATCTAGTCGTCCTTGACTGGAAAACCGACCGTGTCGCAAGCGAAGCTGCTATCGACTCCAAGCTCGATTATTACCGACTTCAGGGTGCGGCATATGTTGCCGCTGTTGAAGCCACCATGAACGAACGAGTTGATCGCATGGAGTTCGTCTTTTGCCACCGCGACGGCACCGCTTCAGTGCGCACTATCGAAAATCTTCGAGAAGCCATCACCGAAGTCCAAACCCACGTTGCCAACCTGAGCTAAGCACCTGGGCGAACACCAGCCATCTAAGAACCGTCGGTGATGTCCCAGCAGAGACTAAAAAGCAGGGGTTCCCCAGCATTGGCGTTGACCATCGGTAGTTATGGCACAGGACGCTGTCCCGAAAGATGAAATTAGTTTGAACGTCCCAGATGGAGAATTGGTTCGCTGGTCGTCACTTTTTCCCCAGCAAGTAATCATGCCATTGCTCTTAATACCGCAGTTGAATTCGTTTCCACTTGACAAGGATTTAAAAGTGTCAGTAATTGAGGAGGTGTCGGTTTCTCCAGATGTGTCGCTACCCCAACACTCCACCATGTTGCTAAGTTTGATTGCGCACACATTAACTCCGCTGGTTGTGATTGCTATCGCGTTGTCGACTGCCGTGCCGTGAATCTGCTCACCCCAGCATTCAACACCATTGTTTGTAGTGATGGCACAACCTGCGAACTGCCCAACCGCTAACGATTTGTAGGTGTCTTCAGGAGGATCTAACGTTCCAGCAACATCGACACCCCAACACTTCAAGGTGTTGTCGTTTTTTATTCCACAGCTCAATGCCCAGCCAAGGCTCAACGTTTTGAACATCTCGGTTGGGTCATCAGCTTGGCCTGCTGAGTTGTCGCCCCAGCAAGCAATAGTGTTGTCTATTCTTCTTGCGCAAACATGACTAGTTCCTGCTGCAATTTCGACATAGTCACTACCGTCAGGGATCATGCTTATAACCCCATAGCTGTCATCGCCTTGACATTCAATTGATCGTTGAGCGTTTATGGCGCACCAAAACTCGCTGCCGACAGCAATGTCTTGGTAGCCAACAAGCATGGGAGGTTGAACGACGGTAATTTGAATGGTGACAGTGGCATCTGCGATCGAATTATCTGTGGCGTAGTCAAAGCTCACCGATGACGGAGCCTGCGCGCCTTGTGGGACTTCGTAGATGATCCGGTTCACGTCCCATCGGGCACTACCGACAGATGGATCGCGAGTAACGATGACGTTGTGACAACCTGCATCACACCAATCGCCGGTGAGGACGTCTATTTCTGCGTTTATGGCAGCAACCCCAGTTCTGCTTATAGCAACAAGATCATTCACCAGGCGATCCATCGGCGCAGGTGGCAATGTCGTGGTCGTTGTAGTTGTTGTTGTTGTAGTTGCTGCGGATCTACGCACCGGAATCGCCGTCGGACGTGCCGTGGTAGTTGTCGCCGTTGCCTCAACTGGGTCCACCATCGGCACACGTGCTGCTTGTCCACGGGTCAACATTGTCCGCAACTGACGTTGCGTGATCGTCGCCGTGTCGCAATAGTTAGAGCCGTCGCCACAACCAACGGTGATCCCCGCAGCAGCAATCGCGGCAATCTCGCTTGCGAAGCGATGGCCTGCGCCAATGTCATCAAACGCTGGTCGCACCAACGGCGCTGGCAAGTCAAAACCACGCACCAAAAACGCTGCCATCTGCCCCCGCGTCACCGTGTCATCAGGACAAAACCGTGACCCATCGCCGCAACCTTGGGTTATCCCAAGCTCAGCAGCACGTTCTATGTATGCAACGTAGGGGTGATCGTCACCAACATCGGTAAATCGACGCACCGACCCCAACACCGGCACTACACCGCTATCTACAACCTGAACTATCCAAACCGCCGCCAACCACCGCGACGCAGCGTCACTTCCTAGAGCACAAACCTCGCCCTCACAGTAAAGATCACTTAGGACAAGGTTCTCGACAGGGGAATCAGCTAACTGCCCCCCCCGCGCGAGCCTCCTGCGCCCCCACCGGCGCGGTAATTCCAGCAATCATTGCGGACACCAGCACCACAGATTTCAACATTGCGAACATCCCCTAACCATACCCAAGATTCCAAAGGGAGGTTGAATCGTAGGGGCGAGGATGGAAGTTTTTTCTGTGACATTGAGCGGTAGCGAGAGATTGGGTAGGTCTGATGGAAGAAACAGAACGCAGGCTGGAAGCGTTACGCGGCTTGGTTTCAAAAATCGCACAAAACCCCGACAAACGCTATTTTTTGGGGCGGCGGGCACCGCGGCCTCCGCGGGGGCTGATACCAGCATTGGGGGACTTGCCGGAAGAAGATGTGGCGTTGGCGGGGAGTTGTAGGTCGTCTATGCCTGGAAGGTTCATGCCTCCGATATTCATTCCGCCAGGCATCTTCCCTGACTTTTTTTGACCTGATTTTTGACCGGCGACGTTGCGCATCATGGAGCGCATCTGCTTGAACTGATCCACCAGAGTTTTCACGTCGCCGGTTTTGACGCCGGCACCCATGGCGATGCGGCGGCGGCGCGAGCCGTCAATCAGGTCGGGCTGGGCTCGCTCTTCGGGAGTCATGGAGTGAACCATGCCGGTAATGCGTGTAAGACGAGACTCGTCGATGTCGGCACCCTGCAGTTGGCGGTTCATGCCAGGCATCATTCCCATGATGCTGCGCAGGCTTCCCATCTTGAGAACCTGGCCGGTCATGTCTAAGAAGTCGTCGAAAGTAAAGACGCCTTGCATGAGGCGGGCGGCAGCAGCGGTGGCTTCGGCCTCATCAAAGGTTTCCTCTGCCTTTTCGATGAGCGTTTCAATATCGCCCATGCCGAGAATGCGACTCGCCATGCGCTCTGGATAAAACGCCTCGAAGTCATCAAGCCCTTCTCCTACTGAGGCGAAAGCAATAGGACGCCCGACGACCTCGGCTACTGACAGAGCTGCGCCGCCGCGGGCGTCGCCATCGAGTTTGGTCAAGATAACCGCATCAAGAGCAAGTGTGTCGTGGAATGCTTTGGCGCTGTTGACGGCGTCTTGGCCGGTCATGGCATCGGCGATCAAGAACGTGAAGTGCGGGCTGACAGCGTCAGAGATGCGTCGAACCTCGGCCATCATTTCGTCGTCAATGGCGAGGCGTCCAGCAGTGTCGATAATGACAACGTCTCGTGCGGTGCGGATGGCTTCTTTGATGGCAGCTTTGGCGACCTTGACGGGGTTGCTGGACTCGCTGAAGACGGGGATTTCGCTTCGTTCGGCGAGGGTGCGCAGCTGATCGACCGCGCCGGGGCGTTGCAGGTCGGCGCCGACGAGCAGCGGGTTGCGACCTTGGGAGCGGAACCAACGGGCGAGCTTGGCGGCGTTAGTTGTTTTGCCGGTTCCTTGTAGTCCGGCGAGCAGGACAACAGTTGGTGGTTTGGAGGCGTAGGTGATGGCTAGGGGTTCGCCACCGAGGCTGGCGGTGAGCTCAGTAAGGACGACCTTGACGACTTGCTGGCCGGGGTTGAGCGCCTTGGAGACTTCTGTGTCGAGGGCGGCTGTGCGGATGCGTTCGGTGATGCCACGCACGACGTCGACATTGACGTCAGCTTCGAGCAGGGCGAGGCGGATTTCGCCGAGCGCGGCGTCGACGTCGGCTTCGGAGAGGGTGCCCTTGCCTTTGAGCTTGGCTATGGCACCTTCGAGGCGGTTGGTCAGGGTCTCAAACATGGTGGATTTAAGGGTAGGCAGGGAAGGTCGAGGGTGATGGGCTATTCGAGGGTGGGACTATCGAAGAGGCCTAGGCAAAAAGGGCGAAGAGGCCTAGGCAAAAAGGGCGAAGAGGCCTTGGCAAAAAGGGCTGCGGTGAACTCCTCAGGGTCAAAGGCGATTAGGTCGTTGATGCCTTCGCCGATGCCAACGAGCTTGACCGGCACGCCGAGTTCGGTTTCCACAGCTATGACAATGCCGCCTTTGGCGGAGCCGTCAAGTTTGGTGAGGACGATTCCGGTTACGTCGGTCGCTTCGGTGAACTGGCGTGCCTGAGCGAGTCCGTTTTGTCCGGTGGTGGCGTCAAGCACTAAAAGGGTTTCAGTGACAGTGCCGGCTGCTTTGTCGGCGACACGGCGGACTTTGCGCAGCTCGTCCATGAGGTTGCGTTCGGTGTGGAGACGTCCAGCTGTGTCGGCAAAGACAAGGTCGGCACCTTTGGCAGCGGCGGATTCGATGGCGTCGTACACGACCGAGGCGGGGTCGGCACCGTCTGAACCGCGGACGATTTTTGCACCTGAGCGTTCGGCCCAGATTTCGAGCTGTTCGCCGGCAGCGGCGCGGAAGGTGTCGCCAGCGGCGAGGACAATGCTCTTGTCGCAATGCTGTCGAGCGAGTTTTCCGATGGTGGTTGTTTTGCCAGCACCGTTGACGCCGACAAAGAGCCATACGGCAGGGGGGGTCGTTGTTTCAGTAGTGAGGCTTCGGTCGGCGGAGAGAAGTTTGGTGATTTCAGCGCGAATGGCTGCAAGGGCGTCTGCGGGAGGGTTGTCGGAGCTTTCTAGGCGGGCTTGGGCGGCTTCGGTGATGTTGAGAGCGGTTTTGGCACCTACGTCGGCGCGGATTAGGGCTTCGGTGAGTTCATCGGTGCTGCTTGAACCCGCTTTGATTATTGAACTAGCAGGGATTGCTGACCTTGCGATGATGCGCCCGACGGCTGCGGACTGCGCAGCGTCGTCGTCGGCCTCGACTGTGTCACGCCCGAAGATGTCGACGTCTGGCGCAGCGCCACGTCGTCGTTTACGGATAACAAGCAGCGTTACTAGGACAGCGACAGCGAGGACTGCCCCGATTATGACGATGAGTTCCATTTAGGTCAGGGTTCTCGGCATTCTTCGGGGAGTTCGGTGTCTGCAGGAGGAAGAGTTGTCAAAAAGGCGGTGCCGAGGAAGGTCTGGCCGTTTCGTTCGATGAGCAGCTCGACCTCATCTCCGGGGCGAAATAACTTGATGGTTGCTGAGAGGTCGCCGATGTCGGTAACGGTAAGCCCGTTGACTGCCAGGATGATGTCGCCGTTTTCAAGACCAGCAGCATCAGCGGGCGAATCTGGCAAAACGCAACTCAATACGACGCCGTCTTCTACCAGGATGTCGCGACTGACGACGCCGAGGTAACCACTAGCAACGCTTTCACCTGACACGACTCGATTGGCTACGAGCTGAACGGTGTCGCTGCGCACCGCGAAGCCGACACCGAGGTTGCCTTGGGATAAGCCGTCGGTCATAATCCAGCTGTTCATGCCGATGACTTGACCGTCGGCATTGGTTAGAGGGCCGCCGGAGTTGCCGAGGTTGATAGCTGCGTCGGTTTGGATGAGCTTGACGGTGATGTCAGAGGTCGGGTTGGAACGGGTGCGCAGGCCGCTGACCACGCCGGCGGTGACGCTGCCGAAAAGTCCGAAGGGGTCGCCCATTGCTACGGCGAGTTGACCGATTTGGACGCTTGAATCGGGGGCGAAGTCGGCGGCGATGAGCGCGGCTTCGCTTGGGTCGACCTGGATGACAGCAACATCATGTGAGGCTGATCCGCCGATGACGTTGGCACTTAGCTCGGTGCGGTCATTGAGCGAAACGGTGACGGGGCCATCCACGAGATCGGAATTAACCGATGATGTGCCGCCTACTTGAAGGACATGATGGTTGGTGAGGATGTAACCCTCGACGGCGTCCCAGATGATTCCGGTGCCGCTGCCGTAGGAGGTCTCGATTGCGACGACTGAAGGCAGGACTTTTTGAGCTACGGCTATTACGGGTTCTTGGGTCGTTATGACTGGCGCGATGGTGACAGTGTCTGGTGAGTCAGCTGTGGTGCTGTTGTCACCGATAAGGCTGGAAATGTCAAGGCTTGAAAGGTCAGGGCTTGAAAGGTCTAGGGTCGACAGGTCAATAGCGATTGTGTCTGCGGCATCAGAAGTGTCGGCAGCAATGGCGTCTGTTGACAGTGTCGGGGTTGTGTCGTTGTTGGAGGTGCTGCCGTCATCGTTGTCGCTAGAGGAGTCGTTGTTGTCGTCGGTGGTTTGGATGTAGACGGTGGTGACAGGCTGAAGTTCGCTGGCAGCGTTGTTGTTGTTGACATTGTTGCTGTTGTTGTTGTTGCCGGAAATCCCTAGGCCAATGCCGAAGAACAGACCGGCAAGGGCGATGAAACCGGCGCAGATGAGCTGTACGACCGGGCTGACAGCGCGCTGTTTTGGACGCGGCGCGGGTCGCATGACCGGTTCCGGCGCTGAGAACTTGATATCTATGCCGGCAGTCTAAAGATGGGGTGTCTAGTAAAGGTAAGAAATCGCCGGAGGTGAAAGGCTGGCGAAAGGCGCGTGGGTGAAAGATGTGGGGATAGGCGGCGAGGGTTAGGCGGCGTCCGCTTCGGCTGAGTCGACTCGTTCTGACACGACCACCGACGAACCGCCTGGTTTCATGGAGACGCCGTATAAATAGTCGGCGACTTCCATGGTGCGTTTTTGGTGGGTGACGATGACGAGCTGGGCGCTGAGCCGGAACTCGTCGACGAGCACGAGAAAACGTTGCAGGTTTACATCGTCTAGAGCGGCTTCGACCTCGTCAAGCAAATAGAACGGTGAGGGGCGGCTGCGGAACACCGCAAACAGGAACGCCAGCGCTGCGAGGGTGCGTTCGCCACCGGAAAGCAGCGATAGCTGCTTGACCCGCTTGCCTGAGGGGCGGGCGTGGACTTCGATGCCGGTGTTGAGCGGGTCGGCGGGGTCGGTGAGGCTGAGGCGGCCTTCGCCGCCGGGGAATAGCGCCTCAAACAGGACTTCGAAGTTGGCGGCGACATCGGCAAATGCTTCGGTGAACGCTGATTCGATTTCTGTGTTGATCGTACCGATGACCTTGTTGAGCTCCTTGCGAGAGGTTTTGATGTCGTCGAGTTGTTCGGAGAGCAGCTCATAACGTTCGTTTAGCTCGGTGTGTTCTTGCAGGGCTAGCGGGTTGATGGGGCCCATGATTTCCATGTCGGCGGCGAGCTGTTCGGCCCGGGCTTGGGGGGTGGTTTCTTCTGGCAGGGGCGGGCACTGCGCTTCGACCGCTTCGGCGGGGGTGATGCGATGGTCGTCGCGAAGGCGTTCCACAGCGGCTTGCAACATGGTGCGGTATTTGGTTTGTTCTATTTCGGTGTTTGACGATTCCTGGCGCAGCGTTTCGAGACGGGATTCGACCGCGGTGGTTTGTTGTCGCAGTGCTTCGAGACGTCCGGTTAGCTCTTTGGTGGTGTCAGACCAGCTTTGGTCGCGCAGGGATTTGAGGTTGGCGGCGATGCGTTCGGAGGCTGCTTGGAGGCGTTGGCTGATCTGGTCAAAGATGGCTTCACGGCGCTCGAGGGTGGCCGCTTGAGCCGCGGCGGCTTTTTGTTCGGCAGTGAGGCGG
>JAAXHB010000377.1 GCA_012271125.1 Actinomycetota bacterium
ACGGTGCCGTGGTACTTCTCATCGCTAGCAGCCGTCGTTGAGTAAGTGAAGGTGAGCGGGCTGGTGGCGGCTTCACCATTGTTGAGGGCGAAGATGATGCTGTCGTCGGTTCCGTCGTTGTCGTCGTCGTGGGGGGTGACGGTGCCTGCTGCGGGTGTCGTCTCAATAGCAAGGCCGGCGCAAGCGTTGCTGCAGTCATCGTTGTCAATGACTTCGATGGTTCTGGAAACCGCAGTGGTGCCGGAGCGGGTGATAATGGCGGTGTCGTCATTGAGGTCGTCGACATTGGTGATGTTGATGTCGACTCTTGCTGGGACAGCCTGCTCGGTTGTCACATAGTTGAAGGCAATATCGTCAAAGACCGCGTTGCCGTCGCTGGGGTCATAGGTGTAGGTAGCTGTGCCGTCAGCGTTTAATACGACAGCACCACGTTGACTACCTGGTTGCAGGTTGCTCAATGCCAAGCCAGCGCAGCCTGCGCCGCAGCCGTCGTTGTTGGTTACCCAGAAGGTGGCGTCGATGGGTTCATGACCCATTCGGACAATGTTTACGGTGTCGTCGGCGAGGGCGTCGTCGCCGGACTTGGCGGCACGGATGGAGACACTGCCGAGGACATGATCTTCGGTGGCGTTGGTGGTCTTGTAGGTGAAGGTTTCGGGCAGGTTAGGGGTTGCACTCTCGCCGAGCGTGTAGGCGACCGCAGTTTGACCGGCGTTGAGCGAAACTACGCCGTCTTCTGGCTGAGAGGCGAACTCAATGCCAGCGCAGTTGCTGACGCAGTCGTCGTTGTCCTTGACGTCTAGATCAGTTTGCAGCGGCGTGGAGGCGGGGCGGATGACGTAGAAGTGGTCGGCGTTTAGGAGGTCGACCTCGTCGATTTGGAGGCTGACGGTTGCGTTGCCGGTGGCACCGGTCGTGGTGTAGGTGAAGGTGACCGGGTTGGTGGTGATGGTGGCTTTGCGGCCTAGCTCCCAGTCGATTGTGCCGTCGGCTTGGACGGTGGCGGTGCCATGCTGCGGGTCGGTGACGATGCGGGCACCGGCGCAGTGGGCGCCGCATTCGGCGGTGTCACGGATGGTGATGTTGGTACTGACGGGGCGGCTGCCGCCGGCGCGTTGCAGGGTCTTGGAGTCGTTGCCGAGGAGGTCGGAGCCGGTGATGTTGATGGTGACGGTGGCGTCGCCGGTGTCGTTGGTGGTGGAGTAGGTGAAGGTGATCGTGTTGGCGGTGGTCTCGATGTCTTCGTCAAGGACGTATTGGATGGTGCCGTTGGTTTGCGGTGTGGCCGTGCCGTGTTGCGGCGTGGTGACGATGGAGAGGCCTGCGCAGCCTGCGGCGCAGTTGTCATTGGCGGCGACATTGATGTTGGTGTCGATCTTGGCGAGGCCGGAGCGGGTGACGTTGTGGGTGTCGTTGTTAAGGGTGTCCATGGTGCCAACATTGACGGTGACGGTGACCGAGGTGGCGCTGGCGTGGGTGGAGTATTCGAAGGAGTCGCTGGTGATGACCGGATCGGAGCTGGTAAGCGCATAGGTGATCGTGCCATCGGAGTTGGCGGTGGCGGTGCCGGTGGTTGGCGGCGAGGTGACGGTGACATTGGTGCAGCCGGAGCCGATGCAAGTGTCGTTATCTAGGACACGGATGATGACCGACTCGCTGGTGGCGGTCGGGCGGGACAGGTTGGCTGAGTCGGCTACGAGGGTGTCGGTGTTGGAGACGGTGATGGCGATGGTGACGGTGGCAGTATCAGCGGTTGCGCTGGTTGTGTTGTGGGCGTCGTCGGTGGTGTAGGTGAAGGTGGCAGAGTTGACGACGGCGTCGTTTTCGGCGAGGGTGTAGGTGACCGTGCCGGCGTCTTGGTCGATGGCGGTGATTGAGCCGACAACTGGTGCGTCGACGATGGTGATGTTGTCGCAGCCGCCGGTGCAGGTGTCGTTGTCGTCAACGTCGATGGTGACCGACTTGGCTTCGACACCGGAGCGGGTCATGGTTTGGCCTGGGTCGTCGATGAGGTCATCGCCGGCTTCGAAGTTGATGGTGACGGTTTGGGTGACGGCTTGGTCATCTGCGTCTTTGGAGCCGGTGGTGGT
>JAAXHB010000378.1 GCA_012271125.1 Actinomycetota bacterium
GGATATTATCTGTAAGGCTATCGCCTGCAAAAGGCGATTATGTGCTCAAGCCTCATGCGAGATGAGTCGGCTTCCCTCTGACATGCAATTCACCTTTTATGTAAGAACGGCCCCTGACTGCGGCGCAGGTGCTCTCCGTCGTCGCTCGCCCTACGGCACCCGGCGCACCCCAAAGCCGTGTCGAATCCATTGATTCTACTGCGTAATACGGTACTAACCCGAACCCCAAAGCCGCGCTTGCAAAAGGCGATGCTCGGCGTGTTAGGGCCGACGGAACCAACCTACAAAACGTTACCCAAAGGAATCACTCCTGTATCCTCCCCGATACATCAACCCTAGGTCGCCGCCCTTTTGCCGGCGACGTAAAAAGACCTAACTCCCTGCGGGACAAGCAAAAACAAAATCCATACGCGGTCTTGGCACAGGATTTGCATAGTCAACGCAAGCACCCCCAACTCGCCGAGGCCCCATGCCGCCCATTGACGCCCTCACCAAGCACTTCGTCCAAACCTATCCCCACGACTTCCTCCGATTCACCTTTCAACGCGACGACATCCAACTCGTCAAAACTCTCCCCACCGAACAAACCACCTTTGAAACCCGCCACCTCGACACCCTTCTCCAAGTCCGAATCGACGGCCAACTCGCCCTGGTCCACTACGAGTTCCAAACTACTGACAGCACCCCTCCCATGCCCCAACGCATGGCCGACTACATCGGACGCCTCATCGGCCAATATGGCCTTCCCGTCTATGCCCACGTCATCTACCTGCGTCCCGACGCCGGCAAAAATGATCCGGGCGGCTACTTCCAAGAGTATCCCGCGTATCCCATAGGCATTCACTACGCCGTCCTGCGCCTCGCCGACCTCCCCGGCGAAACCGTCCGCGATGGCCGCTTGTTCGGCCTAATGCCCGTAGCCACGCTGATGCAGCCGCCACCGGACACGAGCCGCGACCAATGGCTGGCCGAGTGCATGGCCATGACGCGAGAGTTGCCACTGGACCCGCAGGCCAAGGCCAACATGGTGTTGGGATTAGCTTTTTACAGCAGCTTGACGTATGATAAGCAGCACGTTTCCACCCTTTTAACTCAGGAGCGTCTCATGGACATTCTCAAAGAATCCGAGTTTGCCCGAGACTTCTGCGATATGCTGCGCAAGGAAGTCGAGGACGAAATCAGAGGACAAGGCATTGAGCAGGGCATTGAGCAAGG
>JAAXHB010000379.1 GCA_012271125.1 Actinomycetota bacterium
ATCGAGTTGTCGCCGGAGTCTTCTTGGCCGGGATAAGGGTTGTCGGACATGGCTTGATGCTAACTACCCGCCTGTTTAAAGATAGGTAAGAAGACGGGCTTCGTCTCCTTTATCCCTCGTTTAGCTCGCGTTTCCCTTACGTTGAGGTGAACGAGGCTGAAACTGGATCGGGATAACAGAAGGTATAATAACATGGATTCCTAACATATATAGGATTCCAAAATGGGCTGGTATCCACAGAATCATCGAGATTCCGATCCACGGATAGCCCGTTGCCATGAGCGAGATGCCAAGTCCGAGTATTGCTGCCCCGACAAGCGACAGGCAAATCCTGCGCGTTGCGATCAGGCGTGCGTCGTATTTTTGTTCACGCTCGTCAAAATTGACTTCGTCTTTGACTTCAGTATCAACAGGTTTTTTCATAAGCATGACTGCCTCCTATCGCTTTCTTGTTATCAAGATACCAGCTCAACTCGCTTGCCATTTTTGGGGGGTTAGACGAGGGGGTGGAGGTTGTTGCGGAGGGAGGTGGCGAGTTCGGTGACGGCGTCGTCGGTGGATTCGTCGGTTGCTTCTGACTCGAGGAGCGCTACGAGCTGTGCTGCCTCCGTGCGCAAGGCTTTCCAGCCGCTTGGAGAAAAGCCGAACGGCGTTCGGACTGCGGCGAGTTTTCTTGCGCAGGTCAATACGCCAACAACGCCATGAGGGTCAGCAACCGACTTATGTAACCGGTCGCACGCCACAAAAAGCTCGCTTAGGAGCCGGTTCACTTCGAGGCCGTCGAGTTCGGTGAGGTGGGACTCTTCGAAGCGGGCAACAACGTCATCAAGGACGAGTTCGGCACGTTCTTCGTCGGATTGGCGGACATACATCTCAGCGGGAGTATCCGAATCGGTAAGTTGGCAGGGGATGGCGGCGTTTTCGAGGGCGGTGCGGAGCTCGAGTCGGCGGTCGGGGGTCCAGTCGGAGAGGTCAAAGGAGATGAGGTCGTCGTCGGGGTTGAAGGTGGTTTGGGTGGCTTCTTCGACCTCGGTCATTAACTCGTCGACCTTGGCTTCGAGCGTGTGATGCACCATCAAATCGGTGCCTTGCCACGAATGGACGACCTGATCTGCCGTGAGCAGCTGTTCGAGCATTACGCGGGACTCGAGAGCCCATTCGTGAAGTTCGTAGACGAGCCAGTCGGCGGCGTCTGGCGTTGCTTCGGTCGGCTCTATGTCGGGAGGTTCTGTTTCAGATGGTTCGGTTTCCACGCTCGCAAGTCTGCCATTAGCTAACTGGGATCACATAAAGCGACTGGGATTAGGGCTTTCCAGAATCCATGCTTGGAAATATCGGTGGCTGCGGTAGGAGCTAAATGGTCCCAAAATGAAACAGGAAATTCCAGCCATGGCATAACCGTTGTCCCAAAGAGAGGCACCAGCGCGCAAACCCATTACTGCCAACGAGACTGTGAGTGCCCATCCCGCCACGAGAAGCACCTTTGCCTCAATTACCTTCTTGCGCGACATTATCGCTTCAACAACCATTTGCTTCTCCTTTTTCATTGAACGCATCGCGAATAGAGATAGCGAGGGTTAGGGGGTGGGGGTGTGGTACTTCTCGGCTATTGCCTTAAAGGCGTTGTAGTTCCTGCAGACAGCTATTGGGCCAAGGATTAGGCAAAATGTGCCGACATACGGATGCCCCATGGGGAAAAACGATATGCCACAGTAAATCGGCACAACAACTAACACCGCTGTTGTGAGCCAACCCCAAAACCCAATTCCTGGGGCTTGATCTTGTGTTCTTGCTTGCGCAACGACCGTAGTGGGCATTACTTCAGTGGACATCATTGCCTCCTTGTTTGATAATTGCTTCTTTCTGACTACCAACCTAGCAGAGTCAGAATGCGACCCAATTTGGTGAGCAGCTTGGGTGACCCACCCCACCCGACGATCACAACCACTGACAGCATTCCGGAAATAGCAATCGCGACCTCTGAGGTGAGATAGCCTCGCACACCCAGGCGGTACATTGCGCTGATCCCAAGAAATAGGACAGCAGTGACCGACACTGTCTTAATCCGCTCTATTTGTTGTGCGTGGTGATCTGGCATTTGAATCCTTTTTGTTTCTTACATGATGTTTCATCCTATCTTATACATGTTTGGAGGGTGTGGTGTCAAATTGGGGGGCGGGGGAGAGGGGTCCTGGGGTTAGG
>JAAXHB010000380.1 GCA_012271125.1 Actinomycetota bacterium
ACTCCATCCGACACACTCGCCGATGACACAGCCACCCTGCACAGATACCAACAAACCTCAGCCCGTGTCGTCATCGACGTCACCGACAACGACGACTGCGACGCCGGCTGCTCCAACGTACGCATAGTCCAGGAACCAGCCCAAGGCAACGCCCGCGTCTCCGCCGGCAGCATCATCTACTCCCTCGCCAACAACGAAGCCGCCCCAGCCACGGTCACTTTCACCTACACCACCCTGGGCACCTCCCGCAATGCCACCGTCACTGTCACCATCGTCGAGAAGCTCTACGACGCCCTCGTTGACGACACCTTCAATGTCCAACGCCAAAACACCGCCCGAGTCTCCGAAATCTTCCAAGTCCTCTCCAACGACACCTGCGTCACCACCTGTGCCGGACTCACCCTCGCAACCCACCCCTCTCACGGCACAGCCACCGTCAACACCAACGGCACTATCACCTACACCATCGCCGCCGGTACCCCAACCCCTCAAATCACTGACTCCTTCACCTATACCACCACCGAGGCCATCCCCGAAGGCACTGGCACCTCCTCGGCAACTGTCACAGTCATGTTCAACTCCGCCGTCTTGCGCGACGACTCCGTCCAGATTGCCCGTGCTGGTCTCGAAAGCTTCCCTGTCACCATCGAAGTCCTCAGCAACGACGACTGCCGCGCTGGCTGCAACAACCTCTCAGTCGTCGGCTCTCTTAACCCCCCAGACGCCGGCACCTTGCAACTCAACTCCAACCGCACCTTCACCTACACCATCCCCGCCAACGTCTATGTCCCCAGCCCTGTCACCTTCCGCTACTCCGTTGACGGCACCACCCAAACCGCCACTGTCACCATAGACATCCTCTACGCCGACATCGTCGCCGACGACACCACCACCCTGACCCGATCCGGCACCCAAACCGTCAACCACCACATCAATGTCACCGCCAACGATGACTGCCCCGGCGGCTGCACCGGCCTCACCATCGAACGTGAACCCTCACACGGCACCGCCACCCCCAACACCAATGGCACCGTCACCTACTCCTTGGACGAGGGTGAATCCGCTCCCGCAACGGTCACGTTCGGCTACTCCACCTTGCTCAGCCCCACTGCCAATGTCACCATCAACCTCATCCGCTCTGATGTCCTCAACAACGACATCATCCGCATCCCCCACACCGCCAACCAAGCAATCAACACACCAATCGCCATCTTCGGCAACGACGAATGCGGCGCCGATTGCGCTGGCTTCACCCGTATCGCCGGCTCCGGCCCAGCACAGGGCACCATCACCCAAAACGCCCAAGGCGAAGTTGTCTACAACCTGCCCGCCGCCGCTACCGCCCCCGCAACCCAAGAGTTCCGCTACACCACCACCGCCGCCGAAGGCGAAGCCCGTGCCCAAATCGTCTTCAACATCTTCGACGTCCTCCAAAACGACCAATACCTCGAAATCTCCCGCAACGGTACCCAAGCCGCCCAAGCTGTCCTCGATGTCTTATCCAACGACACCTGCCACGCCACCACCAACTGCTACGGCCTTGAAATCCTTGAACAACCCGCCCACGGCACCGCCACCGTCGAAAACAACCAAATCATCTACAACCTCCCCGCCGGCACCCCCACCCCCGCCGACGCCTTCACCATCAAATACCGCACCGACGCAACCCAATA
>JAAXHB010000381.1 GCA_012271125.1 Actinomycetota bacterium
CCGCCAATACTGCGAGCCCTCGGCCTGAAGTCCAAAATCAGTTTCAGCACAGCATGGAAACCCGCATTCAAAATCCTGGCATCCATGCGCCGACTACGAGGCACCCCGCTCGACCCATTCGGCTACACGCAACTACGCCGTGCCGAACGCTCCCTATCCGCTGAGTACGAAACTGCCATCCGCACCGCCCTCAAAAACGGCTCACCTCACGAAGAGTTCCTACGGCTAGCGCAGCTCCCGGACCAAGTCCGTGGTTATGAGCACATAAAGATGGACGCCATCAAACAAATGCGCTCACAGCTATAGCTCAGCAAAACCACATACCCACCCCCTAGCATTAAAGAACCAATGGTGCCGACTAGTTCACTCGCCACCTTGGATCCACGCTTAGCACAGTCGGAGCAGTTCTTCGACGCAGTTCGCCGCCATGTTGACGGCATCGCATCACAAACCGATGTGCGTCTACTAGAGGCGAACAAAAAGCTGTGGATCCGAGCCTTGTATCGACTGCTCGACGACGTAGCAGAGTCGATTGACGACGTGCGCCAGCGCGTCCGTGACTATTCCCGAGAACAGATACTCAACGACTTAGAAAACGACTATCAGTCCATCGACAGTGTCCTCATTGACCTCGTCGGTGTCGCCCACCGAGGTGCGAGCAAACACGACACAGTTGCTGAACTTCTCGCAGACAACGTTGACCTGCAGCTCTCATGGGTGCCGGGACGGATAATCGCTTGGGCTGCCGGTCCATCCGGACGTGTCGAAGAAGTTGAAGAAGTGCTTGAACGGCTCGACATAGCCGGTGCTTCCGGGGTTACTTGGGAGCCACATCGCGCTGTGAAGCTCCAGACCAACACTCGCGCTCCGGCAGTGTCGGCACCTATCGAGAACTGTCTCGGCTGGATCGTCGCCCTAGGAGATGCCGCCAAGAACAACGACGGCACTGAAGACGCCAACGAAGGTTTAGGCCCAAGTGTTGCTTGGATGGGTTTGGCCGCAGCTCTTGCCGTGCGTTTAGGCGCTCAAGGCCGTGTCGTTCCTCAGGTCAAGAAAATGCGCCGCCGACCAACGACCATGGGCCCAGATGTCAACCCCATCCCCGACAACGGTTCTGGTAACGGTTCTAACAACGGTTATAGCAACGGTTCCAATAACGGCTATAACAACGGTTACAGCGGCAACGGCTTAAGCAACGAACCTCCAACCACTTTTGAAATAAACGCCGACGACATGGCCGACCGCAACGACTGGTCGGCATACGAAGTGCGCTGGGCTCCCGTGCTGATCGAATCCAAAAGCCTCCAAGCTCTCGCCGGTTCACTCCCAGGTGCTGTCGCCGCTTTCGAAAACCAACGAGACCCACTGACCTTCACCCAAGCCGTCATCACCGACATCGTCGACGCCATTGTGCGCCAAGCCGCCGGTCGCATCGAAATGACCGACCCTCCCAAACCTGAACCCAAAACCCGCAAAGAAGTCGCCGAAACCGCAATCGCACACCTAGACGGCGCACCCTTCTGGGCACCCAACCGCCAAGCCGGCGAACTCAGCCGCTCCTTCGACCAATGGGGACGACTCGTCTCAGGCACCCACGACACCCCACTCGTCGTGCAACTCAGCCCCCCACCTGACGACGACACCATGTGGCAACTTTCGGTGCTGTCCCAATCTTCACGAGGCGAACTTCAACCTGTCGAACAAGCACTTGTCATCGCTTCAAAAACCCGCCGAGCTTCGGTCAAAAATCAACTAATACGCCTCGAACGCCTCTTCCCAGACCTGCTACGCCTCGGTGGACGACGCCGCGGCGAAGTCACCCTCAACTCCGACGAAGCCTGGAAGGTCATGACCGCCGTAGGCCCGGTCCTCACAGCATGCGGCTATCGAGTTCAGGTGCCCGAAGTGTCACGCCACAAACCACGCTCAGCGCTTCGAATTACCGCCCTCGATGGGACCGACACCCACGTAGGCGCAGACCAAATCGCCAACGTCCGCTGGTCAGTTGTAGTAGACGACGACATCGAGCTCAGCGCCGAAGACATACGCGAGCTCGCCAAACAAGCCCGCCCAATCGTCCAAAACAAAGGCCGCTGGGTCGAACTCGACCGAGCCGACCTTAACGAAACCGCCCGCGCCCTCGAAGAACGAAGCCAAACAGAACAAATGACCGGCGCCGACATGCTCCGACACGCCCTCGGCCTCGAAGGCTCGCCGCTCCCAGGCGGAACCGTGCTCGCCGGCAGCGGTTGGGCCATGGACCTAATCCGCAGTGCCCAACAAATCTCAACCGAACTACCCCTAGTCCCCGACGGATTCGCAGGCCAACTCCGCAACTACCAAGCCGAAGCACTGCTCTGGCTGGGCTTTTTAGAATCCGCCAGCCTCGGCGGATGTCTCGCGCTCGACATGGGCCTCGGTAAAACGCCGATCATGCTGGCACACATCAACCTCTTCAAACACCAGGGCACGTCGCTGGTAATCGCACCACCGGCAGTCGTCGGCAACTGGCTATCCGAAGCCCGCCGCTTCACCCCTGACCTGCGAGTGCGGGTGCATCACGGCCCCGGCCGAGCCTCCGCGGATGCCATGCCCGCACTGTTCGCCAACGCCGACCTCGTCATCACCACCTACGGAACCGCCCTGCGCGACATGGAAGCACTCGAAACCTTCGACTGGCACACGATTGTCGCCGACGAAGCCCAGGCCATCAAAAACCACACCAGCGAAACCTCACGCCAACTGCGCCGCCTCACCGGTCACACCAAAGTCACCCTCACCGGCACACCCATCGAAAACGGCCTCGGCGACCTCTGGTCAATCATGGACTACTGCAACCCTGGACTGCTCGGTGCCCGTAACCACTTCATCGGCGCAATGACAACTGTGGCAGAACAAGACGGCGGCAGCATCCGCTCCAGCTTCACGAAGGCATCGTTGACATCTGCCACACCAGGCATGTCGCCGCTTTCAGAGACGGGTACATCAGCAATGTCGTCAATGACAACATCTGGGACAACTTCTGGGACAACATCAACGACGACGCCTGCGCCGACATCTACATCAGCTATGGCATCAGCAACAACGGCATCAGCGACGACACCTGCGACAACGACGTCAGGACAAACTCGTGCCTCGCGAGTCAAACAACAAGCCGGCGAAAACGCCCTAGCCGCCCTAAACGGCCTGCTGGTGTTCCGCCGCACCAAAGCCGAACCCGTCATCGCCGCCGAACTACCCGACCGCATCGACGGCATGGACTACTGCACCATGACCACCGAACAAGTCGGTCTCTACCAAGCTGTCCTCGATCAGCTCGCCCTCGACACCGCCGACAGCGTCAACACGTCACAAAAGAAAGGCGTGGTCCTCGCCGCAATCACCGCTCTCAAACAAATCTGCAACCACCCGGTCAACTATCGAGACGACGAAGGCGGCATCGCTGGACGCTCAGGCAAACTGCTGCGCCTCGAGCAGATACTGCAAAACGTCTTCGCCGGTGAAGAACGTGTGCTCATTTTCACCCACTTCGCTACCTGGGGCGAGAAACTTGCCTCTTATCTGAGCGAGCATTTCGCAATGGACATCGAGTGCTACCACGGAGGCTTGGCACGAGGTGCTCGAGACCGCATGGTGGATCGCTTCCAACGAGGCAAGGGTGCCGGCGCCCTGGTGCTGTCGCTCAAGGCGGG
>JAAXHB010000382.1 GCA_012271125.1 Actinomycetota bacterium
GCGCATATCAATGTGCGCAATGTGGTTGTGGTGGATCGGGATGTGGACGTGAGTGAGCCGTCGGAGTTGATGTGGGCGGTGACAAATCGGGTGCATTGGCAGCGGGATGTGTTTGTGGTCGGTGAGGCGCAGGGTCATGAGATGGACCCGACGGCTGATGTTCGGGGGGTGTCGACCAAGGTGGGGATTGATGCGACTTACAAGCGTGAGCGGCGTGAGTACGGAGAGCGGGTGCGCTATCCGGGGGTGGATTTAGGGGATTATTTGTGAGGTTTTGTGGAGTTGATCGGGGGCAGTGTTGAGTTCGGCGACATTTAGGACGAAGTCGTCGATTTTGTGGGTGGCAACGATTTGAGCTAGCTCTGTTCGGCATTCGTCTGGAGTGCCGGCGATGACGAATGGGGCGACCCAGTCGTCTTTCATTAGTGGTGTGGCTGCGTCTGGGCCGCCTTGGCTGAGGGCTGTTCGGATTGCGTCGATTTGGGTGGGGGTGATGTTGATGGCGTCGTGGACTTCGGGGGGTGAGTCGGGGATGCGGAAGGTCATGTCGCGGCGGGCTGCGTGCCAGTCGTCGTCGTTGGTGACGATGCGGGTGCTGTAGCTCAGATGGAGATTTTTATGACTGCGTAGCTGTGTGATGAGGTTGCCGAGGAAGTCTTTGTGGATGTAGCTGATGTAGAAGCCGTCAGCTTTTTGTGAGGCGAGTTTGACCATTTGTGGGCCGCGGGCGGCGAGGTGGATTTCTATGTTTCGGGCTTTTATATTTTTGGCCGGTGGGTTGGCGAGTCGGGCGTTGCGCAGGTTTAGTGTCACACCCTCATGGTTAACTATCTCATCGGCCCAAAGAGCCCTCATAGCGTCGATCATTTCGGCGACAGAACGCACTGGCTTGTGCCTTGGCACTGCTAGTGGACCCAATGACAGTCCGCCGCCAGCGCCGAGCCCGCAAAAGGCTCTGCCATTGCTTAGCTCGTCAAGCGTGGCAATAGCGCTAGCGGTGATCGCGGGGTGACGAAGGAAAGGGTTGGTGATGCCAGGACCGATAGCCGCCGTGTGGGTGGCTTGAGCGACAGCAGCGAGCGAGATATAGACGTCTCTACCGGCGATGCCTTCGTCGGCGACCCAGATGCGGCGGTATCCGAGGTTCTCTGCCAGAGCAGCCATTTCGGCAATCTGCGCCGGCTCCCCCACCGGCATCAAATTCACCGATAAACCTGGATTGCCACGAGCGGTCACGGGTCACCCACATCCGTGGTGGTTCGCCACAGCGAACCACCCATCAACAACGGGCGTAGGCCTGGACTGCCACTAGCGGTCACGGGTCACCCACATCCGTGGTGGTTCGCCACAGCGAACCACCCATCAGCAACGGGCGCGTAACACAGCGCTAGCTGTGTTACGTCCCGAGGCACCCCAGACGCCGGCACCGGGGAATGTGCCTGCACCGGACAGGAACAGTCCTTGGATTGGCGTTTCGTAGCGGCTCAGGTGTTTTTGGCGTCCGAGCATCGAATCGACAGCAGAACCTGCATAGGAAGGAGCGTGACCGCGATGTAAGAACAACTCTTTTTCATAGCGATCTGGTGTCATAGCACGCCAGCGCAGCACCGAGTCAGCGAAGTTAGGTTGAACTAGCTCTGCCCATTGGTCGAGCCAGCGTTGCGGCTCTGGAGAGTCCTGCCAGCCTCCGGCTAGCGAGTAGGGGGTGAACAGGGTTTCGAGGCTAAGGACATGGTTGCCGTCGGCGGTCATCATGGACGGGTCAAGCACCGAGGGGACGTTGCTGATCATCGTGGGGCGGGTGGCGACGCGACCTTGTGGGCGGAGCTTGTGGGCTTGTTCGAGGTCGGCACGGCTTGGACAGATCACGTATGTGGACTCGGCTGGGCTGTTGCCTTCGAAGAGGTCAAGAAGACCAAAGTTTTCGAGGCTTTGGTATTCGGGGATGGCTGAGATGACCGCGTCGATTTTGGATTCGTAACCCTCGGCATCTGGGGCTGTTTTAGCTTCGCTGATTAGACGGTCAATTTCGCTAGTTCGGGAGGCAGTGCCGGGGTCTGTACTGGTTTGCGGGAGCCATTGGCTAAGGACGACTGCGGGGTCTACTGCGGTGACGACGGTCGATGCCCGGATTTCGGTGCCATCCGTTAGACGGACTCCAGCGATGCTGTTGTTGCGGTTTGTGAGCAAGGATTCGACAATGGAATTACAGAGGGTCATGCCGCCGGCAGCTGTGAAGGCTGAGTGCAGAGCATCGGTAAGT
>JAAXHB010000383.1 GCA_012271125.1 Actinomycetota bacterium
AACGAGATAAGCACGGCTGTCACCGAGGTTGACAAGCCAGACCTCGTCATTGAAGCCGGCGGCCATCGTCAATGTCGTCGCCGGTTGGGTGAACTGAAATCTTGCTTCATTCGGCGAAACGTCACGACCATGTGAACGCAAGGCATCGACACGGTCACAGGCGTCACGGTAGATAGTTACGAAGTCGGCTTGTGTGAGTGTTTCGCCGGGTTGGAAGTCGTCGATTGCAGCAACGGCGGCCTGGGATGCCTCGTCACCTCGAGGGTGTCCGCCCAATCCGTCAGCAACGGCGATGAGCCAGCCGTTGTCGAATTCTTTTACTGTGTAGCTGTCTTCGTTGCGTTGGCGTCCGCCGATGTCGCTGTAGCCGGCAAGTTTGGGCATTGCTTAAAGCAGCCTAGGAGTTGGATGTTAAAGGGTGGTTGGGCCGAGTTTGGACAGCACCACCGACATGACCCGATGAGCGGCATCTACCGCTGCCGGTGCCAGCGCACCCGTGCCGCGAGAGCGCAGGTAGCCGGCAATGAAACCGTCGTGAGAACCGGTGCGGTCGACCACTACCGGTGTTTCCGGTATTTCGATACGACGGAGTTCGGCGTTGCCGGCGTTATCGCGAGTGATGACGAGTGTCTCGGATGGGCCGCACACGATTGAGGTGTCGGCACCTTCAATGGGTTCGCCCTTGTTGATGCCCATAGCTGCGTATTCGCGAGTGGTGCAGATAAACGTGTCCGGTTTAAGCATGCCGATCAAGTCGCCGAATGCTTGGGCACCGTAGGCGGCGATCTCCTCGGCTGCCAAGCTGGAAAGGGTCAAAGGAATGCGTTGTGCTTTTGCCTGCTCGACGACCTTGTCAACCGATGCTGCCATTGGATCGGCAAGGAAGGAACGACCGGGGACAAAGAGTTGACGGATTTCATCGAGGACGCTTTCGTCGGTTAGGTCTAAGGCTGCGGTCATTCCACGATCCACCAGAGCGGTGCGGTATTCGTCTGTTACGAGGTTGACGATCACGCCGGTAGCACCTGAGGTTTTGGCACGAACGTCCACGCCGCGCTTTTGCAGGTCGGCCATGAGGGCACGCCCCATGGCGTCCTCGCCGACGTTGCCGAAAAAGCGCGCCTGCCCGCCGCGTTCGCAGGTGATAGCGGCGACATTGGCAGCGATGCCACCACGCACTCGCACTGCGGAGGCTTCAGCGGTTGCACCGTGGCGCAGGTCGGGCGGCACCTCGACCACCAGCTCCTCGCACAGGTCACCAATGCTTAGCAACATTGCGCTCTACAGTATTGCCAACATCGGTATGGGTAAAAATTGTTTTGACATGAATTGTGCGACATGAAACGAGCTTGAGGCATGGTTTCTGAAATTTTTGACCCCCAAGCATGGGAAATTGTTGCCGGCTTTGACGATCTGACTGATGTCACTTATCACCGGGCACTAGAGCATCCAACGGTTCGGGTGGCGATCAACCGTCCTGAGGTGCGCAATGCTTTTCGTCCCGCCACCGTTGATGAGCTTTACCGCTGCCTGGACCATGCCCGCATGACCTCTGAGGTGGGTTGTGTGCTGCTTACCGGTAACGGGCCCTCACCTAAGGATGGGGTCTGGGCGTTTTGCTCCGGCGGGGATCAGCGCATCCGTGGCAAAGACGGCTACAAGTATGCCTCTGGAGACACCTCAGACACGATTGATGCGGCTCGTTCTGGACGACTTCACATTCTTGAGGTGCAGCGTCTGGTTCGGATGATGCCCAAGGTTGTTATCGCGGTAGTGCCGGGCTGGGCTGTTGGTGGCGGTCACAGCCTTCATGTAGTTGCCGACCTGACCCTGGCAAGTGCTGAGCATGCCCTCTTCAAGCAAACCGACACCGATGTCGCCAGCTTTGACGGCGGATTCGGGTCGGCATACCTGACACGCCAAATCGGGCAAAAGTTCGCTCGAGAAATTTTCTTTCTAGGACGCACCTACTCGGCTCAGCAAGGGTCTGAAATGGGAATGGTCAACGCTGTCGTGTCTCATGATGAGCTTGAGGCAACAGCACTGGAGTGGGCCAAGGAGATCAACTCCAAGAGCCCGACCGCTCAGCGGATGGCCAAGTTCGCAATGAACCTCATCGACGACGGCCTCATAGGGCAGCAGGTTTTCGCTGGCGAAGCAACACGGCTTGCCTACATGACTGACGAAGCCCAAGAAGGCCGTGACGCCTTCTTGGAGAAACGCCCACCCGACTGGTCTGACTTCCCGTGGCACTACTAGCCGTCACCTGTGCGTTAACTAGGGTTTGGGTATGTCAACGCCGTTGATTGCGCCGTCGGTGCTGTCTGCTGATTGTTCGCGCTTTGGCGAAGAGTGTGCCGCGGTTGGCAGTGCTGATCGCATCCACTGGGACGTCATGGACGGTGTTTTTGTACCGAACCTGACATTTGGCCCTGACATCGTGGCTGCCTGCCGTGATTACAGCGATTTGCGCTTTGAAGCGCACCTCATGGTCGTCAATCCTGATGAGCTTGCGCCTCTCTATGTAGAAGCAGGCTGTGACACAGTCTTGATCCA
>JAAXHB010000384.1 GCA_012271125.1 Actinomycetota bacterium
ACGATTCCGCCGGCGGGCAATACGACAGCGTGGATAACAAAACGGTGCCTGTTGAAGTCATAGATGACGAGGGGCCAGGGTTGGTGTTCACCATGTCCGGCTCCGTAGTCGACACCGTCGAGGTCGCTGAAAATAGCGGGACCGTCGTATACGGTTTGAAGCTAGCGACCGCGCCGACCGGGACTGTGACCGTCGCACTGAGCAGTGATGGCGAGAGCATAGCGACGGTGGCTCCGACGCCGTTGACGTTTACTACCACCAACTGGAACACGGCGAAGAACGTGACGGTGACCGGGCAGAACGACGCTGTGGACAACCCCAACGACAAACGCTTCACGACCATCGACCACGATTCCGAAGGCGGCGACTACGGCGGCGTGGACAACGTAGATTTGGTCGTTGAGGTCACCGACAACGATACGAGGGGCGTAACGGTATCCGCATCCAGCGTCACGGTTGCCGAAGATGGGGGGACTGGCACGTACACGGTGGTGCTGGATAGCGCGCCGACGGGCACGGTGACCATTACGCCGACCAGTGGCGATACCGATGATGCGACGAGGAGTCCGGCGTCGTTGACGTTTACTACCACCAACTGGAGCACGCCGCAGGCGGTGACGGTGACCGGCGTCGACGACGCTGTGGACAGCGACAACGACCGCACCGCGACTATCTCGCACTCGGCCGACGGCGGCGACTACGGCTCGGTTAGTATCGGCGATGTAAGTGTCACCGCCACGGATGACGATACGAAAGGGGTGTCTTTTTCCCCATCCAGCGTCTCGGTCGCCGAAGCGGGCGGTACTTCCTACACGGTGGTGTTGGATGCGGCGCCGACCGGCGCGGTGAGTGTTTCGATTGCCGCGGCTGGGGATGTGACGGCCACCCCGCCGGCCGTCACCTTTACGACGACCAACTGGAACACGGAACAGACCGTAACGGTCACGGGCGTCAATGACGATGTCCTGGGCGATGGTTCTTCAACCGTCAGCCACACGATTTCGGGTGGCGGCTATGGCGATGCGAGCGTAGCCAGCGTTTCTGTTACCGTCAGCGATGACGATAGTGGCTCCGTGACGGTGTCGCCGATCTCGGTCAGCGTACCTGAAGATGGCGGGACCGCGACCTATACGGTAAAGCTCGACACAGAACCGTCGGGCAATGTCACGATCACGCCGGCCAGTTCGGATGCTGCCAATGCGACTTACTCGCTGGAAGGCGGCGCGAACGCCATGACCTTTACCACTGGCAATTGGGCTACGGTGCAAACGGTTACCGTAACTGGAGTGAATGACGATACACCCGGTAATCGAAGCGCCACTTTCACTCATAGCATCTCCGGCGGTGATTACGGCGATGTCACGGTGGACAGCGTCAGTGCGACGATTATTGACGACGAGGCGACCGTTTCTGTGTCCGAATCTGCGCTCTCCGTTTCTGAGGCAGGTGGCACGGCCACCTATACCCTGGTGCTGGACTCAGCGCCCACCGCCGATGTAACGATCACGCCTGCAAGTTCGAACTCGGCAGACGCCACCGTGAGCGACGCGCTGACCTTTACGACGACGAACTGGGACACGGAACAGACCGTAACGGTCACAGGCGTCGATGACGATGTTCTGGGCAATGGTTCTTCAACAATCAGCCACACGATTTCAGGTGGCGGGTACAGCAACTCTTCGGTTGATTCTGTTGCCATTACAGTTACTGATGATGAAGCGCCTTCAGTTACTGTCTCTCCCACTTCACTTACCCTCATAGAAAGCGAGACAGCGACCTATACAGTCGTCCTGACCATCGAACCGACAAGCGATGTAACGATCACTCCAGCGAGCAGTGATACCT
>JAAXHB010000385.1 GCA_012271125.1 Actinomycetota bacterium
GTGGAGTAGGCGAAGCTGTCGCTCGTTGCTATGGGGGTGCCGGCGGGGATGGTGTAGGTGATGGTGCCTGCGTCGCCATCGACCCCAGGATTAACCGTTGTCGAGCCAATATTTGGGGCGGTTTCGATGTTTGAGGGTGTGCAGGTGCCGACACAGGTGTCGTTGTTGGTCACATCGATGGTGATTTCAGCTTTTTCGAGCCCGTTTCGGCGGATCGTGACTACATCGTCATTTAGGCGGTCGGGGTCGTCGGCAAAATCAGCGGTCTGGTCGATGGTGGTGACATTGATGGTGACGGTTGCTGCTTCGAGGCTGTTGTCGGTGTTGTAAGTAAGCGTTATTGGGGCATTTATTGCCGCGGTGCCGTTGGGTACTGCGAAGCGGATCGCTCCGTCGGCTTCGGCGGTGGCGGTGCCGGTGGTTGGGTCGGTAGCGACGGCGACATTGGCGCATTCAGCGCCGCAGTCGTCGTTAGCTAGAACATCGAGGCGGGTGCTGAGTGAGGAGGTGTTGATTCGGGTGACATTGATCGTGTCGGGAGCGAGGACATCGGAGTTATTGATCGTGACAGTGACGGTGGCGGGGCTGCCGGTGGTGGCATCTGTTGCGTAGCTGAAAATGTCTTGAGCGACCTGAGGAGCGTCGGCGGGGATGGTGTAAATAATGTCGCCGTCCTGGTTGACGCTTGCTTGACCATGAGTCGGCGGTGTTTCGATGGTCACGTTTTGACAACCGCCGTCGCAAGTGTCGTTGCTGGTGACATCAATCGTTGTGTTGGCACTTTGTGAACCGGCTCGACTTAGCGTGTCGGAATCTGCTACCAGGGTGTCGCGGGCATCTGTGTCGACCACATTGATCGTGACCGTGGCAAGTCCGGAGCTTGAGTCGGTTGCGCTGTTGTTGGTTATGTATGTGAAAACAATCGGCTGAGTTACTTCTGCTGCACGCTTGTCAAGCTCGAAACGAATCTTGCCATTTGAAAGAGCTGTGACTTTGCCGGCGTTCGGTGGGCGTTCAATAAAGACTTCTTGGCAACCACTAGCGCATTCGTCATTACTTAGGACTTCTAAATCTCTTGTTACTGCTCTGTCGTCGCTGTAGTCGTTGCCGTTGCCATTTCCGGTGTCGCCTGGATTATCGACTCGTCCGACTGTAAAGGTGTCATCTTTTAGTCCATCTATTTGATTGATCGCTATCGAAACATGAGTGGCGCGAGATGTGTATGCCGTTCGATAAGTGAATCTTTCGTATTTGATGTTTGGCGCCGACTCATCAAGCGTGTATGTCAAAGTGCGGTCATTGTCTTGTGTCAATGTTCCGTATGTGGGCTGAGAAATGATCTCATCTATTTGACATCTGCGAGGACAACCGTCATTTTGTGTGACATCGAGGATTTCATTTATCGCGCCCGAGCCGATGCGATCAATCACAAATAGGTCAGTGTTGGGTGTGTCTGATCCGACATCAGATGGACGGTCTTTGATGCCTAAAATCTCTTCAAGAGATGGAAGATCGAACTCTTCTAAGTCAAGTTTGGCAAAATCTGCAGCGGCATCGGGAAACGCAGCAAGCGGAAATAGAACTATGTGAGCGCTGGTGCGAAGGTTTAAAACTGCGACCTGTCCGAGCGTTAAAGGTTCTTTGGGGCAATAAACAGAGCCGTCTTGGCATCCTCGAATGATGCCTGCATATTGGATGCGGCCAATCTCTTTGCCGAACTGGTCATCTTCGTCAACGTCGTCAAAAACTGGGCGAACATCGGTGGACAAACTCAGGGTTCGTGCTATGAGTGCAGCCATCTCTTGACGGGTTAGTGAACGATCAGGGCAGAAGTTTGATCCGTCTTCGCATCCAAGGGTGATTCCTAACTCACTTAGTCGCTCGATATAGCTACCCCAGCGATGGTTTGCATCAACATCGCTAAATACCTCACCGCTGGCGGGTGGAAGTTCATTATTAGGTTCTAAAACGCGAACAATCCAGACCGCCATCAGCCATCGGGGGACTTCTTCGTCGGGGCAGAAGGTCAAACCGGTCGGGCAGAGCTCTTCTTCGATGGCGTCCTTGAGCAGACCGAGGCGTTGCAGCACTCGAATCTCTGATGAAGCCCAGTCAGGAACCTCAATAACACCTAGTGCGCTGGTGTCTAGGTCTTGGTCGAGGTCTTCGGTGGCGGGGTCTTGGTTGGCGGGGTCTTCGGTTTGGTCAGTTGGGCTTTGCGCGAGCGCTTCGGGGGGTGTTGGAGGCGCGACGATGAGCATCGCGACCGCGATGAAGCACAGCAGGAGTCGCTTGGAGGGTGTCAGAAGTCCGCGACGATTCTGGGCTAGGCCGCTTTGGCCTGTCCTGAGTCCCAACTTCTCTAACACGGTTACGCCAATTGCATCAGGGGCGACTACCGTGGAAAACCCTAAATTTCACTACGTTTTTTCCTCCACCTCGCCCTGGTTTGTTGTCGGCTTGAGTGCCTTCCGATTCCTTGTTCGGTTAGGCCACACGCCGAAACCAAGACCAAGTGCCACACCTCAGCTGCTCCTCTCAGCCAGATACGGCACAAAGACCCTTAAATACTAGCGTTTTTTGGGAACTTTTCAACGAAATAAGGCGTTTTTAGCTATGGAATGCGTCACAGATTCTTTGCGCGAGGTTATTTGAGTTTCACGATGTTGGCTTTATGTCGCTGACCCCCCCCCCCGCAGGATTTTTTGTGTGCTTATTTGGCGAGGTCGCATTTTGAGTGACTTTTGTATTACACACGTGTGATTTTGGGGGTCTGGGGTGGTTGGCGGAGGTTCGCTGGGCGTGATTTGTTGGGGCTTGAGGCGCTGTTGGGCTTGCCGAGAGCTGCGCCAGCACGACAAATGGCACTTTTGTAGTATTTAGCGGCAGTGATTGAGTTTTGTTCGAGGTTTGTGAGGGATTTTAGAGGCTGTTTGTGCGCGTGGATAAGGTTTATGTTTAGATTTTTCCACGAGTTTCGTTAGGGATTTGCGCGAAGTTTGTAGTCAGTGCATTTCTTGTGCGTAAGTGGACCTCAAAGCTGCTATTTCCGAATCACAAATCTGTAATTTTCCTCAATTCTGTCACAGAATAGTCCTTATCAACCGGACGGGTCTCGCTTGGAAAGCTTTTTTCTGCTCCAGGGCGGCTTCACGCTTCGAGCCTGCGCTCCTGCTCTTCCGAAAGACCTACCCAGTCTCTCGCTACCGCCCAACGTCACAGAAAAAACTTTCCAACCTCGCCCCTACTCACAAGCAAAGTAACGCATTCAACACTGCTAGCCCACTCACGCTCTCTTTTGCGGCGGGGCAGGGGCTTAGGGAGTTATAGCTGGTCCGCCGCTTGTAACCGCTTTGGGAGTTCTAGCGCTTTCGAGAGGATTTACTGGAGCGTTGGAGGTGGGAAGATTCGGAGAGTTCTGCTTGGAGCTCGGCGGCTCGCTCGACTCTTGCTTCGCTAATTTCGCCATTTGCGACAGCGTCTTTGACGGCACAATCTGGTTCAGTGTCATGGGCGCAGTCTGAAAAGCGACACATTATTGCTAGCTCGACAACATCGGCGAAGACGGTTTCGAAGGCCTTTAGTGCTTGCGGAGTGTTCCAAAGTCCGAGTGTTCTTAGTCCCGGTGTGTCCATAATTATGCCCGAGCTGTCAGGCAACAGCACAAGTTCTCGTGCCACCGTTGTATGTCTTCCACGCAAGTCTTTCTCTCGGACAGCTCCGGTGGCAACTAGCTCCTGACCGGCAAGCGCATTAATAAGCGTCGACTTTCCAGCACCGCTTGGTCCGATTAATGCCAACGTCTCCCCGCGCCTTATATAAGTCCTCAACGCTTCCACTCCTTCCCCCTCCCCTACTTCTTTTACGCTACTCATTCCATCATCGTTCATGTTGGCATCGTTCATGTTGGCATCGTTCATGTCGTCACTATCTGTGGCGCTTATGTCATTGTCGTCATCAATTGCCGACGCCTCTTCTCCCCTACTTCTTCCCATAACGTCGTTGCAGGTGTCATTGTCGTCATCATCATCGTCAT
>JAAXHB010000386.1 GCA_012271125.1 Actinomycetota bacterium
CGGCGTCGACAACGACGCCAATAATGGTGAGGGTAGCGCCGAGTATCCACCGCGTTAAACGAGTTTCAAGCGTTGCCAAATCCGCTTTCAAATCTGCCTTTGTGGCAACTTCCCTAAGTGTCTGAATCATAATATAATCAAGTAGTTACAGTCACTTGGTCTCGTGTGATGCGGCGCATGAGAACGCGGATCAGAGCCAGCCGGAGCCAGGCGAGAGCACTGGCGATGGATCGCTCGAAGTCCTTCGAGAGGCGTCGGCAGCGCCGCAGCCATCCGAAGCTCCGCTCGACCACCCAACGCCGGGGGATGACCGTGAACCCCTTGTCGTCCTTGGCTTTCTTGACCACTTCCACCGTGATCGGGCAGTGCGACTGCTTCAACGCGCTGGCCAGCTTGTTGCCGCCATAGGCACCGTCGGCAAACACGGTGCGAACCGTTCCCTGCCGCGCCTGTAACTCCAGGAGCAGGGGAAGCGCGCCATCGCGGTCCTGGATGTTGGCCGGATGGACCTGGGCGGCAAGCGGGTTGCCGTCGACATCCACGGCAATGTGGCGTTTGCGCCCCTTGATCTTCTTGCCGGCATCGTAACCGCACTCCGCGCCTCCCGCCTCCACCGTCGGCACGCTCTGGCTGTCGATGATCGCCGAGCTCGGCGCCTCCGCACGCCCCGACCGGCACCGCTCAAGCGCCGTGAGGTGGGTGCCGATGCGGTCCAGAACTGCCGACCGGGACCATGGGTAGAAATAGTTCTGAACCGTCGTAAATGCCGGGAAATCCTTCGGTAAGGCCCGCCAACTGCACCCCGTCCAGAGGAGGTAGGCAATCGCGTTCACCACCTCGCGGAGGTCCACCCGGCGGGGACGCCCGCGCCGGCTCGGCGGCGGAAGGAGGGGCGCCAGCAAAGCCCATTCGGCATTCGTCAAATCGCTCTCGTAGCGCTCCGTCTCGCGGCTATACTGCTTCCGGGTGGTCTCGTTCCAAGGCATGGTGCCCTCCATGGTGTTGTCGTGACCCATGAAGATACATCATGTCGAGACCACCCAGCCCTTTCTAGGTCAGGCTCTTAAGAAAAAGGAATCGATCAAGAAGGCGGCTCGGGATTTGGGGATTTCCCGGAACACGGTTCGCAAGGTAGTACGGAGCGGTGAGACGTCGTTCAGCTACGAGCGCAAGGTTCAGCCGATGCCGAAGCTGGGACCGTGGATTGAAGAGTTGGAACGTCGTCTGGAGGCCAATGAGGAGAAGGCGCGGCGGGATCGTCTGTCGATGGTGCGGATT